>DASVCM010000401.1:0-2394 GCA_036381635.1 Lacipirellula sp. | reverse complement strand
TTGGCGCACATCTTCAACGTCGATCACCAGATCTCGCGCTTTTATCACGAGCACATGAAGTAGGGTCCGGCGCTCATGGCCCTCATCATCGACGGCTACAACCTGCTCCATGTCACGGGCGTAAGCGGCCGGCGCGGCGATTTGCAGGGCGCCCGCGAGGCGCTGTTGCGGCTCTTGGCCAACACGATTGAGCCGAAGGAGCGATCACAAACGACGATCGTGTTCGACGCGGCCGACGCCCCGCCCGGGTTGCCGCGGACGGTCAGCTACGAGGAAATGACGATCCATTACGCGGCAAACTACGATAACGCCGACGAGATGATCGAAGAGTTGATCGCTGCGAACAATGTCCCGCGTGCATTGATGGTGGTTTCGAGCGACCACCGCATCCAGCGAGCGGCCCGGCGCCGCAAGGCGTCGTTCCTCGACAGCGACGTCTGGTTCGCTGACGCGATGCGCAAGCGAGCCCGAAGTCGCCGCCCTCCGCCGCCGGCTGCCAAACCGCAGGGAGCTTTAAGCGGCGACGAAGTCGGCTACTGGCTCGCCGAGTTCGCGGATGCGGCGCCTAGCGAAGAGGACCGGCCGACGGCCGAGGCGTTCAAGAAAAAGAAACGGAAGCGCGGGCGAAAGGATGACATGCCGATTGACGACGCCAATCCGTTCCCGCCGGGATATGGCGAGGACCTGCTAGAGGAACTGTGACTTCAAGCGAATCTTAAATGGGGAGGGCCTACGATGACGCCTCAACCGGTTCGGAGACGCGTCGGAAGGTAAACTCGCCGGTCGTGCGCAGTTCCAGCTCATACAATCCGCCTTTTTCGACGCGAAGCGAGGGCGCATCGGCATGAACGGCGCGAATGCCGATCTTCGCCGCTTCTTCCGGATCGTTGGCCAGCGTCCAGAAGTCGCGCCAGATCCGCTTCTCAAACTCCGACATCTGGCCGCCGCGCTCGTACGATGTCGGCGCCGTGCCGACTTGATCGATCTCGAAACCTTCGTGCGGCTCCTGATGCTCGCCGAACACGCGCTGGAACAGGCAAATGGCCGTGCGGCGGTCGAGGTCGTTCGCTTCGATGTACTTGTCGTCAAACTTCGCCAGCAGGCATTCAACGTACACCCGATCGCCGTCGATCGTGAACTTCTGCCGCTTGTCATTGAGCGGTGCGCCCTCTTCGTTGACTTCGAAGAACTCAATTTCGGTCCGCGGCCGACCGGTGTCGGGATTGTCCTGCTGGTCGATGACGCGAATCTGGGCGATGCGATGTCGCAGTTTGAGCAGGCGGTTGGACGTTTCGAGCTTGGCGATCTCGGCCTTCTGCCGCTCGACTTCGCCGGAAAGTTCCTCGCTTCGCTTCGCGGCGTCTTGCCAGCGGACCGTCATCGCCTCCAGGTCGCGCTGCTTCGCGGCCAGTTTCTCCTGCGGCTCGTTGTAGATCGAGTAGGCCTTCCAGCCGCCAAGCGCTGCCGCGCCGACGAGCACAGCGAACAAGAAAGTACGGACCGCGCTGTTTACCGTGCGGACGGTTTCATTGATTCTTCCCATATGCCTACTCTATCCACCGCCGCCGCTTGCGGGCAATTCGACTATGAACGTGGCGCCGCCGTCAGCGCCCGATTCAACGCGAATTCGCCCGCCGTGTTCGGTCACAATTCGCCACGCCTTGGACAAACCAAAACCTAGCCCGCGGCCGGCTTCGCGGCCGGAGAAAAACGGTTCAAAGATGTGGGGGCGAACCTCCGGCGGGATGCCTGGTCCGTCGTCGCGCACGGTTAGACGAACGGCGTGTTGGTCTGAATCGAGGCTCGCCTCGATCCTTCCCTCCCGGCCGATCGCCTCGACCGCATTGGCGATGACGGCCTTCACTGCCACGGCCAACTGCACGGCGTCGCCGATTAGCTCGGTTGGTTCATCCGCAGCCTCGAAAGCTGTCGCAATGCCGCGGCGTTCGCAATCTATGCGCAACTCATCGAGCACTTGGCGCACAAGTGGGGCAAACTCCAAGGGCTGCCGGTCCAGCCTCGGCGGCCGCGCGAAGAGCATGAGATCGGAGATCATCTCATGGGCGCGCAGCGCTTGGTAGTTGATCGCCTCCAAGGCCCGCCGGCGCTCAGGATCGCATTCATCGCGCAGCAGCATCTGGGCTCGGGCGGAGATGTTCGCCAGCGGATTGTTGATCTCGTGGCTGGCGCCGTAGGCGAGTTCCTTCATCGCCTCGAGCTTGGCTTGCTCGAGGCGGGCTTCGAAGGTCGGCTCCGATTCGCTCACGCTTGCTGTGAACCCTGTCACCCTGACGTCCGCCGAAGGGTCCGGATTGCCTCGCTTTTTTTCGTATACATGCCGGAGCCCTCGGCGGACCTCGAAGTGACAGCTACGAGCTAGCGCCAGAGAATTAC
>DASVCM010000400.1:0-2924 GCA_036381635.1 Lacipirellula sp. | reverse complement strand
ATGCGGCTCGGCGGGATGGAGACGATCAAGGTGGACGTGCGCATCATCGCCGCGACCAACTGCGATCTGCGGCAGATGGTGGAGGAGGGCAGGTTCCGCGAGGACCTGTTCTACCGGCTCCACGTCATCAACATCTACCTGCCGCCGCTGCGCGAGCGGAAGGACGACATTCCGCTGCTGGCGCACCACTTCCTCGAGAAGTACTCGCAGGAGAACGGCAAGGAGGGCCTGGAGCTCACGGCCGAGGCGCTCGACCTGATGATGGCGTACGACTGGCCGGGCAACGTGCGCGAGCTCGAGAACGTCATGGAGCGCGCCGTCGTCCTCAGCTCCGGCTCGCGCATCGGCGCGGACCTCATCCCGGATCACGTGCGGTCGTCGCCGCCCTTCCAGATTCCACGGTTCGTCGTGCCGCCCGAGGGCATTTCCTTCAAGGAGGTCATCACGAGCGTCGAGAAACGGCTCATCGAGTCGACGCTCGAGGCGGCCGGCGGCGTCCAGAAGCGCGCCGCCGAGCTGCTGGGGATCAAGCCGACGACGCTGAACGAGATGATCAAGCGGTACGAAATAGGGCCGCGCCGCCGGCGGGGCGGCGACGCCGGCGGATCCGAGACGGCGCCTTCCTCTTCCTCATCCGGCCGCTCGCGCCCGTCGCTGCCGGCAACCGAGCTCTCCCGCGACTGAACGCTGGCAGCAGGCAGCAGCTAGCCCGGATAATTCACGAATAAGTACGTGAAAACGCCATCGCCCTCGAAAAAGTCGTGGTACTTTCGCGGTTGTCTTAGGCCTCGAAGGTACGCGACCGAGGAGGTGCGATGGCTACAGAGTGTTATAGCCAACTTGGCTTCGGATTCCAACCGAAACTCGTCGTCGATTTCGCTGGCGGCACGCTCACAACCGATGCCGGCCTGTTGCTCGTTCGAGAATTCGATGAGCAGCTCCGCCTCACTGCCGACGTGGTCAGCCGCATCTCCGACACCCGAGATGCGCGCTACATCACGCACGATCTCGACGCGCTCGTCCGCCAGCGGCTCTACCAAATCGTCGCCGGGTACGAGGACGTCAACGATGCCGATCGACTTCGGCATGACCCGACGTTCCAAGTGGTGGCGGCCGATGGCCGCACGCCCCTCGGGTCGCAGCCGACGCTGTCGCGGCTGGAAAATACGATCGATTGGCCGGCGATTCAGCGGCTCGCGCGCACCGGCGTCGACTGGTTCTGTGCCTACGCGTACGGGCCCGACGAGCATCCCGCCGATCTCATTCTCGATTTGGACAGCACGGACGATCCCACCCACGGGACGCAGCAGCTGGCGCTCTTTCACGGCTGGTACGACCAGCACATGTATCACCCGCTGGTCTGGTTCGAAGGTCGCACCGGACTGCTGTTGCGGACACGGCTGCGTCCGGGTCGGGATGCGAGTGCGACCGGCGTCGTCGACGAGCTCCGGCACATCCTGCCGCCGCTGCGCCGGCGGTTTCCCCACACGCCGATTTTCCTCCGCGGCGATGCCGGCATGGCGACGCCCGCCGTCGAAGCCAAGCTGGAGGCCGAAGGTATTTACTACGTGCTGGGAATCGGCACAAATCGCGTCTTCAAGGCCCGCGTCGCGCCACTGGTCGCGAAAGCGCAGGCCCGGTACGAGCGGCGCGGACGGCCCGTTCACATCCGCACCAGCTTTCGGCATCGCGCGAAGTCGTGGCCCCATCCGCGGCGGATTCTCGTCAAGATCGATGTCACGGCGGCGGGGCTCAACGTCCGCTTCATGGTCACCAATCGCCGGGGCCGCGCCGCGGATCTCATCACCTGGTACGACGACCGCGGCACGTCGGAGAATTGGATCAAGGAGCTCAAGCTCGACATCCACGCCGATCGACTCAGCTGCCATCGCTTCCGCGCGAATGCGTTTCGCCTGCAGCTGCACAGCCTCGCGTTGCTCCTGCTCGCGTACTTCCGCCGGGCGGTCCTCGCGGGCACGCGATTGGCGACGGCGACCATCGGCACGATTCGTCTCCACTTGCTCAAGGTCGCGGGGCGGGTCGTCCGGAGTGTGCGCCGTCTCTGGTTTCATCTCGCGTCGCATTGGCCCGGCCAACTGCTTTTCACCAGCTGTCATCGCGCGCTCGCCCGCGCGCCCACATAGCGACGCCAAACGCGACATCTTTTTCGACGGCACGGCAGCGACCGCCGGAGGTGTCGTCACTCGGACTCCCAGCGGACAGGTCAGCGACTCCAAAGGCCCCTCATCGCGGGTTGACGACATCGCAGTAACCAGTTTCGACCTCGAACAAGTCGTCACAGCGGGCGATGGCGCTGTGACAGACTCATTCGTGAATAATGCGGGCTAGCGGCGTGCAAGGGAGTATCCAGCTCGATTACGTCGCGGAACTGCCAAAGAACCGAGGTGATACGCGCAACGTGACGGTACCGCCAGCGACCTGCGGGTAGGTCCTTCCCGACGAGTTCAGCGTTCGCGTGCATCCGTGTCCGAAGGCTGGCTTGCCCAGCCGAAGCTCATGGTGTCCTCCTGTTGGGCGCCCGCCTTCGCGCTTCGCGGCTCCGGCGGGGCAGCCTCCGCATACATCCGTGAGCGGAGGCTGGCTTGCCCAGCCGAAGCTCACGGGGTTCTCTTGTTGGGAGCCCGCCTTCGCCGCTTCGCGGCTACGGCGGGGCAGCCTCCGCGTGCATCCGTGAGCGGAGGCTGGCCTGCCCAGCCGAAGCTCACCGGTGTCCTCTTGTTGGGAGCCCGCCTTCGCCGCTTCGCGGCTCCGCGGGGCAGCCTCCGCGTGCATCCGTGAGCGGAGGCTGGCTTGCCCAGCCGAAGCTCACGGTGTCCTCTTGTTGGGCGCCCGCCTTCGCCGCTTCGCGGCTGCGGCGGGGCAGCCTCCGCGTGCATCCGTGTCCGAAGGCTGGCTTGCCCAGC
>DASVCM010000399.1:0-7460 GCA_036381635.1 Lacipirellula sp. | reverse complement strand
GCGCGATATTTTCAGCGGCGAAGTACCACTGTTGCTGCGGCAGCCGGACCTTTACGCTACGGCGGCGATCGCCGGCGCTGCGGCTTATCTGATGTTGAAGTCGGCCGGCCTGGAACCAGTGCATGCGGCGGTAGCAGGCATGACGGCGGTGGCGGGGCTGCGCCTGGCCGCCATTCTATGGGGGCTCCGACTGCCGATCTTCCTGATGCCGGATGAGAGCGAAGAGACCAAGTGAAGGCCGACCTCATGCTTAATTGCCATTGCTCGTACGCCTGGTTCTTGAACGACCCTTTGAAACCCAATGTGTCTAGGAGAAGCCATGATAAAGATAGGCGTCATCATCGGTAGCACGCGGCCAGGGCGCGTCGGAGAAGCGGTCGGCAAGTGGGCGTTTGAGATCGCCAGTCGCCGCAAGGACGCTCAATTCGAACTGGTCGACGTCCAGGACTTTAATCTGCCGCTTTTGGACGAGCCGGTTCCGCCTTCGATGGGACAGTATTCCAAGGAGCACACGAAGAAGTGGGCGGCAAAAATTGCAGCCTTCGACGGCTACGTCTTTGTGACGCCTGAATACAACCACGGCATCTCCGGCGCGCTGAAGAACGCGATTGACTTTCTATTCGCCGAGTGGAACAACAAGGCGGCCGGCTTCGTCGGCTACGGCAGCGCAGGCGGCGTACGCGCCGTCGAGCACCTGCGACTGGTTATGGCCGAGGTGCAGATTGCGACCGTGCGCAACCAGGTTATGCTGTCGCTGCGCGAGGACTTCGAAAACTACAGCGTGTTCAAGCCGAGGGAGTTCCACGAGAAGATGCTCGGGCAAGTGTTCGATCAGGTGATTGCCTGGGCCGGCGCCCTGAAGACTTTGCGGGAGAAGCGCGCCTGACGAGCGGCTTCGTGGTCATGGCGGAGACGAGGCCGAACATGCTTAACCCTCCGGTTGACGTGGAGCGCGACCATGTTCTGGGGCCGCCCGATGCTGAACTGGTTCTGGTTGAATATGGCAGCTATGCGTGCTCTCGCTGTCATGCCGTTCACGAGGTCATCGAAGGGTTGCGGAGTCGATTTGGCGAGCGGATGCGGTATGTATTTCGACATTTGCCCGTCGACGGGAGCGAGGACGCGCACCGCGCCGCGGAACTTGCGGAGTATGCCGCACAAACGACCGGCCGGTTCTGGGAGGTTCACGAAGCGCTGATGGAGCGGGGTCCGACCTTCGCAGAAGGAGACGTTGAGCGAATTGCGGAGGACTTCGAGCTACTGCCGACCGACTCAGCGCACGAGACCGCCTCGGCGGCGGCGCAGACGAAGGTCCGCGAGGATATTCAAAGCGCGCACCGCAGCGGCGCTCAGGTGACGCCGACATTCTTCATCAACGGACGCCGCTATGGGGGCGCCTGGGATGAAAGCTCGCTGGCCGACGCGATGCTCGGGCCGCTTGGCCATCGCATTCAGGCCGCGGCGTTCGAGTTCGTTCGCTGGGGTCCGTCCTCAGGCTTGCTCCTGGGGCTGGCGACGGCGCTGGCGCTGGTGCTCAGCAACTCGCCGCTTGCTTCGACGTTCGCGGCATGGTGGGAAACGACAGTAGGATTCCAGTGGGGCGCGAATGCGTTCACTCATTCGCTGCTCCATTGGGTCAACCATGGGCTGTTGACGATATTCTTCTTTGTCGTCGGCCTTGAGATCAAGCGCGAGTTCACCGTCGGCCACCTGGCAACCTTCCGATCCGGCGCGCTTCCGGTGATCGCCGCGCTAGGCGGGATCATCCTGCCTGCGGCTCTCTATGCTTCCATTGCGCCGCCGGAATTGAGGCACGGGTGGGGCATTCCCATCGGGACGGACACAGCCTTCGCGGTTGCGCTGATCGTGTTCCTGGGCGACCGGGTTCCCATCGAGTTGCGGGTGTTCCTGACGGCGGCAGTCATCATCGACGACATCGTGGCGATTCTGGTGATCGCGTTGTTCTATACCAACGAGATCCACGTGAGCTATCTGATTGCCAGCGGCGCTGTAACCGCGCTGCTCCTGGGGTTCAACCGCACGGGCGTATACGGCGCCCTGCCGTATGTGGCCTGCGGCGTCGTCCTCTGGTACTTCCTCCACGAGGCCGGATTACACGCGACGCTGGCCGGCGTGATCCTGGCGGTGTTCATTCCGACGCGTCCGCCGGCCAACCTGAACGCTCTGCTGGCGCAGGCGGCGGCTGTGATCCACCTGGAGGAGAGCCACGCTGGCGAGGCCATGCGGTCAGGGCCCTCGGAACCGGCTCTACGGATGCTGGATGCGATTCACGACCGGATCGAGTCGCCCGCCGACAAGCTCTTGCGATCGGTCGCGCCATGGTCGAGCTATGTGGTCCTGCCCATCTTCGCACTGGCGAATGCGGGCGTCGCGTGGTCGCCCAGTGTACTCGAAGGACAAGGACGATTGGTCTCGGCGATCACGTTGGGACTGGTGCTCGGGAAGCCCATCGGGATCGTCGTAGCCGCGTGGCTTGCGATACGCTTGGGGATTGCCGCCAAGCCAGACGCGTATTCATGGCGTCAGTTGTGCGGCGCCGGGGCGCTGGGCGGCATCGGGTTCACGATGTCACTGTTTATTGCGGGCGTGGCTTTCCCGGACCGCGCGGATTACGCGGCCGCCAAGATCGCGATTTTTCTCGCCTCGCTGATCGCCGGCGGGCTGGGGGCGCTTTTCCTGTGGCCGAAACGCGAAGTGAGCGCTGGCGACAAATAGTGTAAAGCTATCAGCATCAACAAGTGACCCAACTTAGAATCGTGCGCCGATGCTGTTCGCACGATAGGGCAGAGGCTTTCGTACATCAATGCGACCGTACTCTTCCACGCTCGCATTGGAGCAGATTAGGAAGCGACGCAGTACTTTTCCAGTTTCTGCTGCAGCGCTTCTTGGGTGAAGGGTTTTACCAAATAGTCGTTGACGCCGGCTTGAATGGCTTCCACGACCCGATTCTTCTCGGCCTCGGTCGTGATCATGTAAATCGGCACCTTGGAGCCGGTGGCGCGGATATCGCGGGTCAGGTCGAGGCCAGACTTGTTCGGCATGTTCCAGTCGGTCAGCACGAGTCCGATCGAGTTATCGTGAAACGCTTTAAGGCCTTCGACGCCGTCGCTCGCTTCGATAGTGTCGGTAAAGCCGACGGCGTTGAGCGCGCGGATTACAATCTTCCGCATCGTTCCCGAATCATCAACGACCAAAACTTTCTCGCTCATGGCTGACCCTTTCAATAGGATGCCTTATCAATCAATGTGAACGCCGCTGTTGCGGCGGATTCCGTCAGTTGAGATCGCTTAGCGCTGCACAAAGCGGCGAACGCTGAGCGGGCCCCCCGCTCCGCGTAGGATGACGTGATCGACCAGCTCGGCGCCGGCGACCTCGAGCTCGACGTTGTTTCCGGCAACTACTGTCGGCAACGACAAGTAGGATGGGCCGGGCAGCACGCTTTTCAAATTGCCGCCGATCATATTCACCAGCTCGGCGGCGACATCCCGGCAATCGGCCTCGGTGACTTCAGCGGCGGGCGCCTGCAACATGGCTGCGGCCGATTCCCGAGCCGCGCCGTCGGAAAGCCCCAGCACCACGCTGCAGGCCGACGCGCCGCTGATGTGAATCGTCGCGAACAGGCGCTCGAAGGCGTCCGTGGGTTCGTCCGCGGCCCGAGCGGCGTCGAGGCCCAGCATCGTGGCAAAGATGCTCTGGGTGATCTCTTCAATCTGGCAGTTGTAGGTTGCGTGCATGATTTGTGGATCGCGTGGTTATGGAGATCGGTAGAAGACGCTGCTGCCGACCTGCTCGCGCTCGAAGGTAGCGTCGAGCCCCATCGTCGTTTCTGCGGCGCCGAGCGACAAATATCCTTTGGGCGTCATTGCCCCGCGAACTTTCTGCAGAATCGCCTTCTTGGCGTCGGTTCCGAAGTAGATCAGGACGTTGCGGAGGAAGACGACGTCGAACTTTGGCAGCGCGGGCCAAGGTTGGACCAGGTTCATCTTGAGGAACGTAGCGGCGGCCGTCAGGTCCGGCGACAGGCGCCAACTCATTCCCTCGCGATGGAAGTACTTAACTAGTAGCGTCGCCGGCAGCCCTCGGTTCACCTCGATTTGGTTGTAGCGGCCGGCCCGCGCTTGCGCGAGTACGTCGTCGGACAGATCCGTCCCAACGAGCTGGACATTCCAGGAGCTTAGCTCCGGGAAATGCTCGCGGAGCAACATCGCGACTGAATACAGCTCCTGGCCGGTCGAGCACGCCGCCGACCAGATGCTGAGGGTTCGCTGAGCCGACTTGGCTTTGATCAACTCAGGAATAACGTGCTCGCGCAGCGCGTCGTACGGATGCTTGTCTCGAAAGAAGCTCGTTTCGTTGGTGGTCATCGCCTCGACGAGCTGGTGCTCCAGGTCGGGTCGCCGGCGCGTGCGGACGCCTTGGATCAGCTCGGTCGGCGATGCGTATCCGTGCTGCTTCGCCAAGGGGCCGAGCCGGGCCTCGATGAGGTAGCTCTTGCTGGGCTCCAACTCAATCGCCGACCGGTCGCGCACGAACGAGCACACGAATGAGATCGCATCGGGGGGTATCGTGACGCTAGTCATAGGCGTACTTAAACAGCGGCTACGGCGCGGCGACCCATACCGGCCAGACGCACGAGTTCCTGCGACATTGACGTGAGCGGGACGATATGGCGGGCTAGCCCAGCTTCCACCACGGCGCGGGGCATTCCCCATACAACGCACGACGGCTGGTCTTGGGCGACGATCGCGCCGCCGCGCTCCACGATTTGCTGGGAGCCGCGGAGACCGTCCTGACCCATACCGGTCAGGATCACGCCCAGGCAGCCGGCGCCAAAGACGTCGGCCGCGCTGTGAAACAGTACGTCAACCGCGGGGCGACAGGAGTTCTGCGGCGGTTCTTGCTGGATTATGCACTTAACCGCAGGGCCCTGACGCCGAAGCGCAAGATGGAAATCGCCCGGGGCGATGAGCACCGTGCCTGGCGTCACCACGTCGCCGCTGGAGGCCTCTTTCACCTGCAGGGCGGATTCTTGATCCAACCGCGCTGCCAGGTGCCGGGTGAATACGGGCGGCATATGTTGCACGACGGCGATGCCCAACGGAAAGTCAGCCGGCAAACCACGCAGTAGCGTCGCCAGCGCCTGAGGACCGCCGGTAGAGCAGCCGATTATGAGGGCGTCGAATCGCTGCGGCGGACGGTTCGCGGCCGCGGCTTGGAGTGCGGCGGGTCGCGCCACCAACTTTGGCTTCGCCTCTGCCGGCCGCGCCTGCTGCTTGACGGCCAAGGCCTTGATCTTGGGAATGAGCTGTTCTTGAACGCTTTGAATGCCCGCCGATACGCTGCCGACGTTCGCCGGCTTGGCGACATAGTCCGAGGCGCCCAACGTCAACGCGTCGAATGTCGCCAGTGCGCCGCGCTCGGTGAGCGTGCTGAACATGATGACCGGAAGCTTCGGGTAGACCTTCCGCAGCTCGGGCAGGGTCGCCAGGCCGTCCATCTCCGGCATCTCGATGTCGAGCGTCACCAGGTCTGGGTTGAGCTGCGGCAGCTTCGCTAGCGCAATCCGGCCGTTGGGCGCCGTGCCGACGACTTCGATTCCCGGATCGGCATTCAGAATGTCTGTCAGCAGACGCCGAATGACAACCGAGTCGTCGACAATGAGTACGCGGATCTTGTCCATTCGGGCGGCTTCCGGCTCAAGTATCGCTTCGTCGCTCGTGAGATACCCGGAGCTCGATCTAGTTCAGGACGCCGACTAGGCGCAGCTTATCCACCAGTCCGTCCTTGACGAACGGTTTCATCAGGTACTCGTCGGCGCCGGCGGTTAGCGCGCGGAGCATCTGTTCCGGCTCGGTCTCGGTAGTGACCATCATCAGCGTCAGGCCGCTGAACCGGGCGTCGCTGCGGAGGGTCTTTACGAGTTCCAAACCGTCCATTTCCGGCATGTTCCAGTCGATCAGTGCAACGTCTGGTAAAGGGCCGGTCTGCAGGCGGGCCAGCGCTTCCCGGCCATTGCTGGCTTCGGTGGTGTCGAAGCCCAGCTCACGCAGCACGTCGCCGGCAATGCGCCGGATCGGCCTCGAATCGTCGACGATCAAAGCACGCATTTTGAGCGACTCCTGATCAAGAGTGTCAGCGCCATTCTGGACGTATGAGGTAACGCTGATATGAAATAAGACGGTGGCGGCCGGCTGCTATTGCCGAGACCGCCACCGTCGTCGTTAGTTACTAGACTGCCAGAGCCTGGCTGCTGTCGCGTCCAGCGCCGAGCTTTTGCAACTCGCTGGCCATGCGCGACAGCTCAACCGCCGCCTGCTGCGAGTTGTTCGCGCCTTGCGTCGTGTTGAGCGCGGCCTGAGCCACCGAGGTGATGTTCTCGGCGATTTCGGCGGTGCCTTTGGCGGCCTCGCCGACATTGCGGCTCATTTCGGCAGCGGTCGCAGTCTGCTCCTCGACGGCGCTGGCAATCGTGTTGGAGATGTCGTTGATCTGGGCGATCACCTGGCTGACCTGCCCGATCGAGTCCACCGCGCCGCGGGTGTCGGTTTGGATCGCCTCGATCCGACGGCTGATGTCTTCGGTGGCGCGGGCGGTTTCCTTGGCCAGCTCTTTCACCTCGTTCGCGACCACGGCAAAACCCTTGCCCGCCTCGCCTGCCCGGGCCGCTTCAATCGTGGCGTTCAGGGCCAGTAGGTTGGTCTGCTCCGCAATTGACGTGATGACCTTGATCACGTTGCCGATCTCCATGCTGCTCTCGCCAAGCTTCGCGATGGTGCTGCTGGCGGCTTCGGCCGCAGTGACGGCTTGCTCGGCGACGCGGGCCGAATCCATCGCGTTCTTGGCGATATCGCGGACGGCGGCGTTCATTTCATCCACGCCGGTCGCGACGGTCTGGACGCTCTTGCTCACCTGCTCGGAGGCGGCCGAAACGATGTTTGCCTGAGCAGACGTTTCCGAGGCGTTCGACGCCATCTGAGTGCTGACGGCCGTCAGTTCCTCGGCCGACGATCCGAGCGTGTTGGCGCTGTTATTGACCATTTCCAGGATTGCTACCATCTCCTGTCGAGCTTTGACTTGAGCGGTAATATCGCTGGCGTACTTGACCACCTTGCAGGGCTTGCCCTTCAGATCCATGATCGGGTTGTACGAGGCCTGAATCCAAATCTCCTTGCCGTTCTTGGCAATCCGCTTGAACTCGCCGGCGACGTGTTCGCCGCGGCCGAGCTTCGCCCAGAACTCGCGGTATTCGCCGCTCTGACGGAACGCCTCGTCGACGAACATGCTGTGATGGCGCCCCTTGATGTCCTCCAGCGAATAACCCAGGGCGTTGAGGAAGTTGTTGTTTGCCGTACGAATCGTGCCGTCGAGGTCAAACTCAATCACGGCCTGAGACCGGCTGATGGCCGCGATCTGGGCGGTGTTGTCGAGATCCTTGAGCT
>DASVCM010000398.1:0-2549 GCA_036381635.1 Lacipirellula sp. | reverse complement strand
CGTGATGGGTGTTCGTACCAGGGGCTCGCGCCCCTGGCTATTGACTTACGCCCCCTTGGGGCTGAAGGCGATTGACCGCCTTAGGGTTTGGGAATGATCGTTGAGTTGCTTAGACAGGGCTTGGTGCGCGGCGCTATTGTCGCGGCTGCGTTGGTGCTGGCGTTGCCGCCGAGGAGCAACGTCTGGGCCGCCGCGCCCGGCTGGGATCTCGTTTGGAATGACGAGTTCGAGGGCTCTCAGGTCGACCCTGCCAAGTGGACGAAGGAAGTCACGAACAATCCCGCCAATAACGAGCAGCAGGGATACACTGCTGAGCAGGTGACCGTTTCCGGCGGCAACCTGGTCATCACTTCCGAGAACATTCCGACTCAAGGGCCCGACGGCCAGCCCTACCGTTCGGGGCGCGTCCACAGCAACTTCACCAAGAAATATGGCCGGTGGGAGGTGCGGGCGGATTTGCCGACCTCGAAGGGGATGTGGCCGGCGATTTGGCTGCTGCCGGACACGCAGCAGTATCCGTGGCCCAGCGGGGGCGAGATCGACATCATGGAGAATCGCGGCCAGCAGCCGCAGCTCACGAGCAGTGCGTATCATTGGGGCGCGAGTTGGCGGGATCACCAGTTTCGCTTCTCCGAGCAGACGATGGCCCGGTTCGGGCAGCCGGTGGATTTTCACGACGGGTTCCATACCTACTCGGTCGAATGGGATGCGACGAAGGTGCGGTTCTTTGTGGACGACGTACACCACTGGACGCTGTACGACGCCGATACGGGCGGGTTTCTTGGCGACGATTCGGCGCCGATGTGGACGATGCTCAACACGGCCGTCGGCGGCGACTTCCTCGGCGCCGGCGGTCAGCCGGATGGCACGACGGTGTGGCCGCAGAAGTTCCTGATCGATTACGTCCGCATCTCTGATCGGAACAACGACCCTCTGCGATTTCGCAACGGCGGCTTCGAGCAGAACGACGGGAGCCTGGCCGGGTGGAGCGTGTTCGGCAATCGGCTCGATCACAACAATGTCTCGGTGCATAACGAGGCGGTGGCCGGCGGCGACGCCTCGCTGAAAATCTTTGGGCAGTTCCGCAGCACGAACAATTTTTCTGGCGTGAGTCAGGGGATCACCGTGTCGCCGGGCGATCCGGTCGAGGCGAGCGCGGAGAGCTTCATCCGTTCACAGGATGCGCTGGCCGCCGGCACGCAGGTGCAGATGAAGATTGAGTTCTACAGCGACTTCGGCGGTCGGCACGGCACGTCGTCGCTGCTGGACGAAGTGGTTGCGACGATTGCCGATCCCGCGTCGATGCAGGACGTTTGGCGGCCGCATGAGCTGTCGGCCGTGGCGCCGGCGGGGGCGGTCGAGGCGCGGATCGCTTTTGTGTTCGTGCAATCGCCGGCCAACGGCGGCGGTGCGATTCATTTGGATAACGTGAGTTTCCGCAACCTGAACTTGCCCAGTGCGGCCGACGCCGACGGCAACGGCGTCGTCGATGGGCAGGACATGCTCCAGTGGCAGCGAAACCTGGGGAAGCCCGACCCCGACGGCTCGGCGGAGGGGGATTTCAACCTGGACGGGGCGGTCGATCGGGACGACCTCGATGTGTGGCAGGAACAGTCGGGCGCCGGAACGGCCAATCAACAGGGCTCCGCGACGCCGATTCCCGAGCCGTCGAGTACGATGATGGCGCTGACGGGACTGGCGGGGCTGTTGCGGCTGGGCGCCGTGCGCGGCGAGCGCTCGGCTGATGCCGCGAGCCAGGTGGTGAGCGCTGAGTGATGAAGCTTAAACGGCGATGGGCGAGCGCGATTCTTGCGGCAGCACTGGCGGCGTTTTTGGCGGGCGCCGCGGCGAGCGCGCAGCAGCTGACAGGACCAGCGCCGGAATCGCGGGAGGGCAAGGCTCCTGCCGAGCCGCGCGCCGATGAGGTAGTTCCGGCTCGGCAGGAACCTCGCCCTTCCGATGCGCCTCGCCCTTCTGAAACTGGTTCGCAGCCGCGCGTGCGGTTCGATGCGGAGGTTGAAGACGTCGACGCGGCGATTGATGCGCTGGTTGCGGACATGCCGCTCACCGAGAAGATTGGGCAGCTCTGCCAAGTTGCGGCGGAGGGGGCTGCGAAGACGCAAGCGACTTGGGATGCGATTCGTTTTGGGCAGGTGGGGTCGATCATCAACGCGCCGGATCGCGCGTACGTGGACGAGGCGCAGCGGATCGCGCGGGAGGAGAGCCCGCATGGGATTCCGCTCTTAATTGGCCGCGATGTAATTCACGGGTACCGCACGGTGTTTCCGATTCCGCTGGGGCAGGCGGCCAGTTGGCATCCGGAGCTGGTGGAGCGGGCGGCGGCGGTGGCCGCAGGCGAGGCGGCGAGCGAGGGGATCAACTGGACGTTCGCGCCGATGGTCGACGTCTGCCGCGACCCGCGGTGGGGACGGATTGCCGAGACGCTCGGCGAGGATCCGCTCTTGGCGAGCGATCTGGCGGCGGCGATGGTTCGCGGATTCCAGCAGGAGGATGACGACGGCAAGCTTCACGGGCTCGTGGCGTGCGTG
>DASVCM010000397.1:0-8403 GCA_036381635.1 Lacipirellula sp. | reverse complement strand
GAAGTCCTCAAGCCGTATCGCAAGAAAATGATCGCCCGGCGGATCTCGCCGTCGCGGCAGTTTCGCAAAGCGCGGCGGATCGCCTACGAGATGGAACAACTGGCCGAGGTCTTTCCGCGGCGGATGCGCGACATTCTGCAGCAGGTGCAGTCGGGGCGGTTCGACGTCCACCTCGATCACCGCGGTCTGGAGCCGTCGGTCAATCGGCTCGTGCTGGGCATGATGACCAGTGCGTTGTTCATCGGCTCGGTGCTGATGGTCACGAACAAAGTGTGGCCGTTGAGTTTCTGGCCGCTGGAGGGGACGAGCGCCCCGGGGCTATTGGGCGTTGGCCTGGCCGCGGCGCTAGGGCTGCGGCTGCTGCGGGCGATCAACAAGTCGGGGCACTTGGACCGGCGCTAGGCGCCGCGGCGGCCGGCTTGGCCGGCGGCCGGATCGTGGCGATCGCCTGCTGGACCTCGCGGTCGAGGGCCTCCAACTCGGCCAGCAATTCATCATGCCGCGCGTCGAGATCGTGCAGCACGTTGGAGCGGTCGGTTTCGGTCATGGCGAGCTGCGGATCGAGGCGTTCGTCGTGGCGGCGGTTCGCCGGTAGAAAATCGGAATGGCGGCGGCAGCGATTGAAGTCCAATGACGGATTGCGACTTATGTCTTGGGCGCAAGTATTCCGGTTGAACCGATTGGGCAGTGAATCTTGCAGCCCCGGCACTCAGCCCGGGGGTCGCCCGCCACGGGGACCGAGCTTGTCCTGATGGAAGCCAACCCCCGGGCAGAGCCTGGGGCTGCATCGGCTGGGCCGGCTTTGCCGCCGGATTCGTGCGGCGGTCCGCATTCCTGGCTGGACGGCCGCGGCGGCCGATGATACGTTAGTAGGTTCCCGCCAATAGGTTAGGCACATCTGGGGCGCGGCGGGCGTCCCAACCATCATCGAGGACGAAAGGGTGACACTGCGTGGTTAAGTTGACATTGCGTGACAAGGAGACGGCTCAAGAAGCTGTCCGTCGGTTTCGGAAGCTAGTGGAGCGCAGCGGGATCAAGAAGGAAATCCGCGTGCGGGAGTTCTACGAGAAGCCCAGCGAAACCAAGCGCCGTGCACGCCTCCGCGCTCAACGCCGCGCGCGCCGCGATCGAATGATGATGGGCGCGTAAAGCGCACCCGAGCCCGAAGCGCTAGCAAGGGCGAATCAAGAAATAAAACAGGGCCAGTCGCTCCAGCGGAACGACTGGCCCTTGTTCGTTGGCATTCGCAGCTACGAGATCCAAGCGCCTTGTTGGCGCGGCGGGTTTTAGAACGCCACTTCAGCACGAGCGAAGAAGCCATTCCAGCCGAGGATGTTGGCGTCGTCGTAGTGCGACAGGATGAACGCGTTGCCGAAGTTGGTCGTCGGGCTCATGCCCAGATCGTGCCAGGCCGCCCAGAAGTAGCCGGCCGACAACGTGGCGTGCTGCCCCAGGTGCGACGAGGCGCCGAGCTCGATCTCCGTGACCGGAACCGTAATGTCGTTGCTGGTGTTAACAAACGCGGTCCCGGGCATGTCCGTCTGAATGACATTGATGTCGACGTCGCCAAACAGAACCGACCAGTCGCCTTTGGCGTAAAGGCTGAACAATCCGCGCTTGCCGATGTATCGCCGGCCCATCAAGCCCACGCGACCGCCGAACCCGTCGAAGTCGAGCGACTGGCTCGTCGCCTGGGCGCTGGAAAGCTCGGCGACGCGGTAATCCCAGCCGACGTCGGCAAAACGAACGCCCCCCGACCAGGTGATGTCCCACGCGGGGCACCAGCCGCAGCCGCCAGTGCAACCGCCGGCGCACGCGTCGTCACAGCAGTCGCCGCAGCCGGAGCCGCCGAGCAAACAGCCAAGCGGAATCGTCTTTGAGAAGCTCACGTCGTATGAGTTCAGCTCGACGTCGGCGTTGCCCTGAATATCGCCGTTCATTTCGAACGGGCCGAAGATGTTGACGAAGGCGCTGTCGTTGACGGCGAACTCCGCGCTGCTGGTGAGGCGGGTGTAATCGAAGATCACCGCGCCGCCGCAATCCGGCAAGTAGGCGCCGCCGTAGAAGCTGTACGAGCTATCGTAGTCGAAGTCGAGCTGGTGGAAGGTCTCGCCGCCCGCGACGGTGTCCTGCTCGACGAAGGCGAGCGCGTCGCTGAACGTGGCTTGGGCGTAGATGTACTCGCCCCCGGCGATGAGCTGCACGTTACGACCGCCGGAGAGACGACCGATCATGCCGCCCATGCCGCCGTCATCGCAGCAACCGCCTGACGGGCAGGTGTCGCACGAGTCGTAGGCGCCGTACGCGCCGTCGTCGTACATCATGTCGGCCGGGCCCATTTCGGCGGACATGGCGTCGGGCGAAATTTCCTCGCCGTGTTGGGCCCGTAGAGGCGCCGCCGCCAGAGTCACAAGGCACGCTGCCAGCGCAGCAGCAGCCCAAGTTCTGAGTTTCATCCCCAATCCCCCCCTGTAAAGTACGAGTCGCGTCCCGAAAGGACGCGGTTCCGGACGAGTTCCGGCGACTGCAAACCTGGCAGCCCTTGCAGCCAACTTTTCCAATCAGAAGCTGGCAGCGCTGCCGCGGTTTACCGCCCTTGGGTAGATCGGATGCGCTCGCGTCGGCACTTTCGATATTTTCGGACGAATCAGCACAATCGTCGCGACCGGCATGAGCGGAATAACCGGGCGGGCGTCGAACTCGCCGAATTAAAGAATGAGGCGTACATTCACGCCCAACGGGCCGGCTCTATGCAAACCGGTCACGCTTATGCCGATGCCGGCAGCCCCAACGGGGCGAAAGTCAATAGCCAGGGGCGTGAGCCCCTGGTAATCAAAAGATTAAGAACGTAAGCCCCAACGGGGCGGCAGTGCGCGGGCCATCCTACTGCCGCCCCGTTGGGGCTTAGTGTCGAAAAATCAACAGAAACCAGGGGCTTTCGCCCCTGGCTATTATCTGCCGCCGCGTTGCGGCTAAAAGATCACTTCAGTGTGGAACGACGGCGGCCGGCCAGCGCCAGGGTCGCTCCGAGAAATGCCAGCAACGCACCGCTCGGCTCGGGGATCATCATTTCCTTCCCCTTGTAGTCGACCATCTCCATGTCCTTGGCGGCGCGGACGACCTGCTCGTAAATCGCGAGCGTATCGTTCGACGGCGGCAGGTCCATGTCCAGCGTCGTCGTGTTGTTTGGCGGCCCCATCGTAGTGCTGGTAAACGTGGCGGCGATCGTGCCTGTCATGTTCGGCGTATCGAACTGCCCGGCCTTGTCGCCGCAGAGCACCACCCGGTAATCGGGGTACGGAAACAGCGACATGTCGGACGTATCGAGATCAACGTTGAAGATCGCCTTCTTGCCGGCGGTGAGCCCGTCGAAGTTGACCGTGAGCGTCTGCCCATCGGGCGATAGCGAACTGCCCGTGATGGTGACGCCCGGGTCGGTGTGGACCGTGTTTTGAATGAAGCCCATGAAGTTGTCGGTGATAAAGTCGCCCGTGCCGAAGAAGTAGGGCCCTTCATTGATTGTGACCGAGAACGACGAGAGCACGGCGTCCTGGGTGGTGTCTTTGTTGATCACCATAAAGGCCGGCTTGTTGCGGGCGCGGACGCGGATGTGGGGATTGTCCCACATGGCGTCGCTCCAGACGTCGTAGAACTCCGGCGAGGCTTCGCCAAATTCCTCAAGCGCATCGAGCACGTGTGCGTAAGGCGACATGAACAATTCGTACCCGACCACGTTGGGCGGCGCCGCCAGCGCCGAGCGTCCTGTGGCCATACCGAGCAGGGCAATAACCAGCAGTTTCAGGGACCCTGTCAAATTGCATCGCGCCATGTTGCGTTCTCTTCCCTCCCACGCTCGTCAAAGCGGTGGGAAATGCTGACCAAACCGGACTGGGAGAGAACCGCAAAGGCCGTCGTGACAGGCCACATTCGATCAGCGGGAGGGACGCCGCAAGCGTTGCGACGCAACATCGCACAGCACGCCTCCAGGGGCGTGCGAGTGGTTTGGTCGGGAGTGGCGAACATCGCAAGCTGCGCGCTGATGCCGGCGACGTCCGCCAAGGCAAGAACATGCGCATTCCGTCTAACGGAACCGAGCAGCGGCGTCGGCCGGATTTCGCTGAACAGACCCTCAAGCGCAGGTCTGGCTCAATCGACTGGGCTCAGGGGGACCGGCGAATCAAACTCGTGCCGGTCGCGGTCAAGATGCTGTGAACCCAGGCGTTTCGGCAACGCCTACTCGGACAGCAGCGAGGTCCACAAGACCCGCCGCCGATCGAATGTTCATGAGGTCCACAACCAGTCTGAAAAAGGACGTTACGCCCTAATACTGCCATGTTGCGGGAATCCCCTCCCGCGGCACGGATTTCAGGATAGTCGTGGCAAAATGGGCTGTCAACGAAATTGATGCGGAAAACAGGGGAATTTTGGCTTAGGTGCGAATCGTCGGGTTAACGCAACTTTCCGCGTGACGGCGGTTGCGCCGGCGGCCAATTACTCTTCTTTCCCAGGAATCAGTGGGAGCAGTTTCGGACCGCGATCGCGGCTCGCTACTCCATCACTCGTCGTGGCGGAGCGCGGAATCGGCGTCGGAGACGCCTCCCACCATCGACTTCTCGCGCAACGGCCTTCTTATCCCGTCGGCCAGTCAAGTCCCACGTCGAGCGATCGGGCTGCATGGGTTATGCCGCCCACGCTGATTCTGTCGACGCCGGTTTCGGCGATGCCGCGGACGGTTTCCAGGTTCACGCCGCCGGAGGCTTCAAGCTCGACGGCCGGGGCCATTGCATCGCGCTGGGCGACTGCTTCGCGAAGCTGGTCGAGCGACATGTTATCGAGCAGCACGATGTCAGGACCCTCGGGAAGCACCGCCCGGAGCTGGTCGAGGTCGTCCACTTCGATTTCGACGATCGTGTTGGCGGGGTTACTGCCGGCGGCGGGCAGCTCGCTGAGGAACTGCCGCGCCTGGCGGACCGCGGCCGCGGCGGCTTGCGCTCGCGATTGGCTCGGCACGGCGAATTGCGCCAGGTGATTGTCCTTAATCAAGATCGCGTCGTAGAGACCGGTGCGATGGTTTTGGGCGCCGCCGCAGCGGACGGCGTATTTGTCCAGCCGCCGCCAGCCGGGCGTTGTCTTGCGCGTGTCGTAAATACGGGCCTTCGTACCGCGGATCTTGTCGACATATTCGCGGCTGAGCGTGGCGATGCCCATCAGGCGGCCGAGAAAGTTGAGCAGGATTCGCTCGCTGGTGAGCAAGTCGCGCACGCTGCCTTTGAGTCGGGCGATGCGGGCGCCGGGCTGGATTGCATCGCCGTCGCTTGCGTTCAGTTCAAGCGAAAGCCGGGCCGCCATTTCATCGATGATCGTCGCCAGAACGTGCACGCCAACCACCACTCCCGCTTGGCGTGCAACGATATCGGCGGCGCCAGAGCGGTCCGGCGGCACGAGGGCGAGGGTAGTCCAGTCCTGCTGGCGCTTCAGGTCCTCGCGGACGGCTAGCCGCACGAGTTGGCGGCAGTCTTCCTCGGTTTCGGCGTCCCAGGCAGATTGGCGGAAGTCGCGTGGCTCGAAGTGGTTGGCGGTCAAGGAAGTTTTCTCGGCTGGGGTGCGGGGCCGGAGTACGGGGTACTAAGTACCGGGGGTACGGGGTACGGAGTACTCAGTACTGAGCACTAAGTACCGCGTATCGAACTCCGGTTTCCGCTATAATTCACCGTTTGTACACCGCCTGAGGGCGATCCGTCCACGCGGCGTGGAAGCTGGCGATGAGTTCCGGGCATGAGCCTTCACCGCCGAACAACATTCTTCGGCCGCGGGAGCAGCGGACGGTCGCGGTGCTTTTGGCGGGGGCGCTGGCCTTGCTCGCCGCCATATGGTGGCGGCACGGTGGGCATCGCGGCGGCGTAGTCGACATCGACCGGGCGCCGCCGCTGGTCGCCAAGTTTCAGGTCGATGTGAACCATGCTGAGTGGCCGGAGCTGATTCAGCTTCCCGGCATTGGCCCGACGCTGGCCCAGCGGCTGGTGGAAGTTCGTGAGCAGAATGGGCCGTTTCGTGACATCGAAGAGCTCTCCCGCGTGCGGGGTCTTGGGCCGAGAACTTTAGAGCGGATCAAGCCGTACTTACTTCCCATTCCGAAAGAAACTGAGTTTGTGGAACGGTAGAGTGCTCGCGCTGATGGGGAGCGTGCTTTGCTTCGGACTGGTCGTTTAAGCGACCAGTCCAAAAGGATATTGCATGGAATTTCGTCTGGAAGCGCCGTTTAAACCGGCCGGCGATCAGCCGGCGGCGATCGATGCGCTGGTGCGCGGGTTGAAGGAAGGCCGCGGCGAGCAGGTGCTCATGGGCGTCACCGGCTCGGGCAAGACGTTCACCATGGCGAACGTCATCCAGCAGGTGCAGCGGCCGGCGCTTGTGCTGTCGCACAACAAGACGCTTGCCGCTCAGCTCTACTCCGAGTTCAAGGAGTTCTTCCCGCACAACGCGGTCAGTTACTTCGTCAGCTATTACGACTATTACCAGCCGGAAGCGTACATCCCGCAGCGGGATATTTACATCGAGAAGGACGCGTCGATCAACGAGGAGATCGACCGCATGCGGCTGGCGACGACCAGCTCGCTGGTGAGCCGGCGGGATGTGATCGTCGTGGCGAGCGTCTCGTGCATTTATGGCCTCGGCTCGCCGGAAGACTATAAGGCGATGATGGTCGGCGTGCGGATCGGCCAGCAGGTGGACCGCGACGACGTGCTCGCGCGGCTGGTCGACATTCAGTACGACCGCAACGACACAGACCCGCAGCGCGGCAAGTTTCGCGTGCGCGGCGACTGCGTCGAGATCTGGCCGTCGTACGAGGAGTTCGCCTACCGGCTGGAATTCTGGGGCGATGAGATCGAGCGGCTGTCGATCATCAGCCCCGTGAGCGGCGAGGTGATCGACTCGCTCGAGCAGATGTACATTTACCCGGCCAAGCACTTCGTGTTGCCGGAGTTGCGGATCCATAATGCGGTCGATTCGATCCGCAAGGAATTGGCCCAGCAGCTCGAGCAGTTCCGCGCCGCCGGCAAGATGCTGGAGGCCCAGCGGCTGAACGCCCGGACGCGATTCGACATCGAGATGATGATGGAAGTCGGCTACTGCCCGGGGATCGAGAACTACAGCCGGCCGCTCTCCGGGCGGGCCGCCGGCGAGCCGCCCTCCACGCTGTTCGACTTCTTTCCGAAGGATTACCTGCTGTTCGTCGACGAGTCGCACGCCACGGTGCCGCAAATTGGCGCCATGTACGCCGGCGACCGCAGCCGTAAGGAGACGCTAGTCGAGCACGGCTTCCGGCTGCCGAGTGCGCTGGACAACCGGCCGCTGAAATTTGACGAGTGGCGGCAGCGAGTTGGCAGTGCGATTTACGTTTCAGCGACGCCGGGGCCGTATGAGCTTGGCCAAACGGGCGGCGAGGTGGTCGAGCAAGTCGTGCGGCCGACGGGCCTATTGGACCCGGTCATTGAGATCGTCCCGGCGCGTGGCCAGGTGCCGCATCTGCTGGAGGAGATCCGCGCTCGGGCGGCGCTCGGCGAGCGGACGCTGGTGACGACGCTCACCAAACGGCTCGCCGAGGATCTGGCGAACTACTTCGCCGAGCAAGGCATCCTCTGCAAATGGCTGCACAGTGAGTTAGACGCGTTCGAACGAGTAGAACTGCTGCGCGATCTGCGGGCCGGCCGCTTCGAGGCGCTGGTCGGCATCAATTTGCTGCGCGAGGGTCTCGACCTGCCGGAGGTGTCGCTGGTGGCGATTCTCGACGCCGACAAAGAGGGCTTCCTGCGGAGCGAGACGTCGCTGATGCAGACGATCGGCCGGGCGGCTCGGAATGTGAACGCGAAGGTGATCCTGTACGCCGATAAGGTGACCGACTCGATGCAGCGGGCGATCGACGAAACCGAACGCCGCCGCAAGCTGCAGGAAGCCTATAACGAGAAACACGGCATTACGCCCGAGACGATTAAGAAGGCGATTCATCGCGGCATCGAATCGGTCGCCGCGGCGCATGCCAAGGCGAATGCCGCGGTCGGCCGCACCGAGGAGACGCAGTACATCACCGAAGAGTATCTCGCGGAGCTTGAGGCGGAAATGCTCGCCGCGGCCGAGGCGCTGGAGTTCGAACGGGCGGCGGCGATTCGCGACCGCATCGAGCGGATGCGCGACTCGATCGGCGAGACGGTCGATTCGGTGAAGGAGCCGAAGAGCGGTAAAGGCCGCCGTGGGCGCGGCCGCGTGCCGCGGCCGAAGCGGAACGCGTGAGGGCCATGCCGGGTTATCCTGAACGAGGGTGGAATAATGCAGCCGGGGGTCAGTCTCCATCAGGACTAGCTCGGTCCTAGTGACAAGCGACCCCGGGCAAGCCCGGGGCTAAGG
>DASVCM010000396.1:0-2356 GCA_036381635.1 Lacipirellula sp. | reverse complement strand
GCGGCAAAATTCTGACGCGCGACCTGTTCGTCTCCTTCAAGGGCCGCCATTGTCATCAGACCCTCAATGCGCACATGCGCGAACTGACTAAGCGTCGGCAGCAGACGCCGCAGTTCGTCCGCATCGAAGCCCTGCTTTTCTTCGTCGCCCGAGCAGTTCACTTCCAGCAACAGCCGCGGCGTGAGCCCGAGTGACGCCGCTTGCTCGTTAATCGCCGTCAGCAGCCGCTCGCTGTCGACTGAATGGATGAGCTGGACCAGCGGCAGGGTTCGCCGCACCTTGTTGCGCTGCAGTCGACCGACGAGATGCCACTGGACGCCCGCGAGTTCCGGCGCCGCGGCCTTCTCCCACAGTTGCTGCGGCCGGCTTTCGCCGAGAACCTTGCAGCCCGCCTCGACGAGTAAAGCGGCGGTAGCGGCGTCGATGTATTTGGACACGGCGACGAGCTTTATGGTTGCGGGATCGCGACTCGCCGCTTTCGCGGCCGCGGCGATGCGCTCGCGGATGCGAGCGACATTGTCTGCGATGATCTGTCGAGCGTCGCGCATCGGTCGCGATGGAAACTCCATTTAGCCCTCGGTCACTGACCGGGGGCTAAGTGGGTCAGCCCTCGATCTCCAGCAGCGATTCTACCTCGCCGGAAGGCGCGAGGAAGCGACCAATGAAGAACTCGTTGGACGTGTTCTGCCCGAGGAACGAGCGGTTGCCGCGCGGACCTTGCGAGCGGTAGAGCACCCACTGCTCCTTGCCGGATTGGATGCGGTAGCTGACGGCGACGTCGGGCGGTTGAATCTGGAGGCCTTCGGCGACCGTTAGCTGCCGCCATGTGGAATGCCGGCCTGCGCGTTCCGGGCGCAGATCGACGAACAGCGGGCAGGCGAGCGCTTTGCCCATGGATTTCTCGGCGAGCCGCACGGCGCCGCCGGAAAAGGAAAGCTCGCCGACGCGCGGGTCGATGCGCCACTCAGGAAGCGCCAGCGGGATCAGCCGGGCCAGCGGCTGGCCGTCCACCAGCAGTGCGTCGCGAGTTTCGCCCTCGCCGCAGAACAGCAGGCTTGGGCCCAGCGGAAGTTGCACGACGTGTTCCAGCGCCACCGCCTCGGGGTGGTGCAAATGATCGGCGACGATCATGAAGCCGTCGCGCAGGGCAAGCATAATTTGCCGGTCGAGCCGTGCGCCGTCGCGAAGTGGAAGGCTGAGCTCCAGATAGTTGATGTCCTTGTCGGTGAACCAGCACAGGTTTTCCCAAGGGCCGGTCGGGCGGAACTGCTTGCCGCCGGCGCGCGACTCCGCCGCGATGACGCCGCCCAGGAGACGCCTTCGCCCCGCCCAGACGTCGAGTCGCATCTGCGGCGTGGAGTAATCGATGGCAATCACCGGCTCGTCGGCCGAAAACCTCCGGCGCATGACGGCCAGGCCGGCCCATTCGCAGTCGTAACACGCTTGGGGCGGTTCCTTCGCCGTCTCGCGCTCGCCAATGAAGGCTGCGCCCAGCAGGTCGGCGGCAGCCGTTGCGTCCTTCTTGCCGCCACCCATCTGTAGGGCGGCGCGCACGAAGTCCGCCGGCCAGGCGTCGGAGAATTCGAACGAGAGGAGGTGCGTGCCGTCGGGCGCCGTCCAGCGCAGTGCTTGCCGAACCAATCCGCGATATTGCCGGCCGGCCTTCTTCGAGAGCTTGCCGCCTTTCGTTTCGCCAGCGAGCGCGGCGCAACGCGTCCAGCAGGCAGCCAGCGGGCGAAGCGCGCTCAAGTGGGCGCCCCGCGGAAGGCCGTGGCCGTTCAAGAGCTCCACCGTTGAACCTTCTAGAAAGTCGCTTGCCGCATGCGCGAGCCGGGCCATCGGCGCCATCTCGGCGAACAGGTAAGCCAGCGTCAGCGGCAACTCGACGCCGAACAACTGCGAGGCGACCACATCCTCGGGCGCCGCATCGGCGCCGAGATTCCAGGCCGTGGCGTGCCGGGCCGTGTTCCAGAGCAGTTCGAGCGATCTCCATGTGAGCGAAGGACTCAGCAACTCGCCGAACTCATGGAGCAGGCTAGCCGTCGCGAGACAACCCATGCCGAGGTCGTAGCTCGGCGTCGCCGCCGCGGCCGCTTCGAGCCAGGCGGTGAGCGCCGCTTGCACTTCGCGCTTGGCTTTCTTTCGCGCCTTCTCATCGGCTGAATCTTCGACATGTGCTTTCGTCAACAAATCGACGAGCGCCTGCGTCGTCGCGCTCAGGGAGCGGGAGAGCTTGCCCCACTCCAGCGGCGTACCTTCGGCCGCGCACAATTCGGCGAGCGACGCTCGCGGCGTCCGCTCGTTCCAAAACAGCGTGAGCGCTTCATCGGCGGCGAGCCGCTCTTTGCGCAGCGGC
>DASVCM010000395.1:0-5310 GCA_036381635.1 Lacipirellula sp. | reverse complement strand
GGCATCGGGCGTTTCTCGGCAACGCCCAGACGCCGGTCAGCTCGAATCTGTCGCAGAGCGTGGTAGCGCCGGCGGCCGGCAAGTACCTCCTGCTGTTCGACTCGATTGTCGAGCAGAATTTCACCGCGGCGTCGCTCGTCGGCACGCTCGCCAGCAGCGGCGGCCCGAGCGCGACGGTGGACCTCTTGGCGACGAAGATTCCGGCCGGCTCGTCCTACACGGGCGGCGGCTTCGCCAACATCGGGGCGGCGACTCCGCCGTACAACATTCAGCAGATGCTGATGATCTCAGGCGTCAACGCGGGCGACACGCTGACGGTTTCGGTCGCCATGACTAACGGAATCGCCGGCACGGCTAACCCGCAGAGTGCGGTCGTTGACAACTTCCGTCTGACGCTGATCCCGGAACCGTCGACGGCCGTGTTGGGAGGGCTGGGCCTCATCGGCCTCGTCATCCGCCGGCGCGCGGCTCGGTCAGAAGTATGAAGCTTTCCAGCGCGCGGAGACTCTAGGGGGCAGTGCGGCGCCGGAAAGCCATCGCGACGGGACGTTCTTCTGAATCAGGAGAGCGTCCCGTTTGTTTTGGGGACGCGACGTAGAGCGCTTCCGCCACCGCGAAGCGGTCGAAACAATCTGCCGAGGCCGTTGATGAAACGGCTCCCGGGATTTACAGAATCATGGCTGGGCAACCAGTTCATCCTCATAGTCCGGCCGTTTACAGGATTATGCATTTGCATGCAGCCCTAACGGGGCGTAAGTCAATAGCCAGGGGGCGTCAGCCCCTGGTACGAGGTGATTTGGAAACGTAAGCCCCAACGGGGCGGCAGTACGCTGGCCATCTTACTGCCGCCCCGTTGGGGCTTACGGCCTTAAGCTGCGACTGAAACCAGGGGCTGACGCACCTGGCAATTGACTGCCGCCGCGTTGCGGCTGACTTCGGCCAAGTGAAAGGGAGCAACTTGGTGATGGGCGTGCGACTGACGGCGGTTTGTTGGACGATTCTCCTGTGTCGGCTGGCGGCTGCGGCCACGCCGGGGTTTTATGACCGGCATGTCTTCTTTGAGAATAGCGCGGCGGACAAGGCTTACTATCACAGCGCCGCATCGCGGGTGGCGCCGAGCGAGCTGGAAATCATTGCCGGCAAATGTCCGGTGGAGCGAGGCGTGTTCGTCAGTGCGCCCAACGCGCTGCGGATCAAGTGGCGGTCGGGGCAGGGCGGCGACTGGCGGGCGACGATCAAGGTGGCGCGGCAGTACGGCCGGCGGTTCGACTTTGCGGGCGACGAGCTGCGGTTATGGTGTCAGGCGCCCGAAGGGCTTGCGGTGGACGAGTCGCCGCGGATTGCGTTTCGCGACGCCGGGGGAAATCACGGGCCGAGCGTGACGCTGCTTGAAGCCCGCGGGCCGTTGCCGGCGGGCGAGTGGGTTGAGCTGCGGTTGCCGCTGGGCGAGCTGCAAGGTTCGTACGGCGGGACGGAAGAGAGTCGCTTCGATCCGCCACAGCTCGAGGAGATCTCGCTGGTCCAGGGGCTGGATGACGGCCGCGAGCACACGCTGTTGGTCGATGACATTCGCATTGTGAATCGCGCGGCGGAGGATGACGAGCCGCCGGCGGCGCCGCAGGGGCTTGTGGTGCATGGCAGCGATAGCCACTTCGATTTGTCGTGGGATGCGGGCGGCGAGGACGATCTGCTCAGTTACCGCATCTACCGCTCGTGGGACGGCGAGAGGTTCGAGCCGGTCGCGACGCGGCCCGGTCGATACGCGCGAGCCGTGGATTTTGTTGGCGCGCATGATAAGCGAGCGCACTACCGGATCACGGCGGTTGATCTGTTGGGCAACGAATCGCCGCCGTCGGAGATTGCGGGCGGCGTGACGCGACGGCTCGACGACGACGAGCTGCTCGAGATGGTTCAGGAGGCGTGCTTTCGCTACTACTGGGAAGCGGCCAACCGCGACTCCGGAATGGCGCTGGAGATTCTGCCGGGCGACGAGAACTTGGTGGCGCTCGGGGCGTCGGGGTTCGGCATGATGGCGCAACTCGTGGCGACGGAGCGCGGGTTCATCACGCGCGGCCAGAGCGCCCGGCGGATGCTCAAGATCGTGCGGTTCTTGGAGCGGGCCGACCGGTTTCATGGCGTTTGGCCCCATTTCCTCGACGGCCGCACGGGGAAGACGATCGCGTACTTCGGCCAGTACGACGACGGCGGCGACCTGGTCGAGACGGCGTTTCTCGTGCAGGGCCTGCTGGCGGCGCGGCAGTACTTCGACGGCGACAATGAGGCCGAACGCGAGATACGCGAGACGATCACGCGGCTATGGCGCGAAGTGGAATGGGACTGGTATCGCAAGACGCCCGACGGCGAGGTGCTGTACTGGCACTGGTCGCCTGAGCACGCTTGGCACATCAGCCATCCGCTGGTCGGTTGGAACGAGACCATGATCGTCTACCTGCTAGCCGTTGCGTCGCCGACGCACGGCGTGCCGGCCAGCTTGTACCACACCGGCTGGGCGGGGCAGTCGCCGCAGGCGGTGGATTACCGCCGGGGCTGGAGCAAGACTACCGAGGGCGATCACTACACGAACGGCAACGAGTACTACGGCATCAAGCTCGACGTCGGCTGCGGCGCCGGCGGCGATCTGTTCTTCGCGCAGTTCTCGTATTTAGGGTTCGATCCGCGCGGCAAGCGGGACAAGTACACGAACTACTTCCGCAACAACCGCAATCTCGCGCTCATCAACCGTGAGTATTGCATCGACAATCCTCGGGACCGCGTCGGCTATGGGCCTGACTGCTGGGGCCGATCGGCGGGGATCAACTCCGGCGGCGGCAAGCCTTGGCCGCGCGACGACAACGGCACGATCTGCTGCTCGGCGGCGCTGGGGTGCATGCCATATACGCCTGAGGAGTCGCTGGCCGCGCTGAAACACTTCTACCGCGATCTAGGCGGCAAGACGTGGGGCGCTTATGGGTTTCACGACGGCTTCAACGAGACGGAGCGGTGGTTCGACGAGGCCTACATGGGACTGAACCAGGCGCAGATCGTGGTGGGGATCGAGAACTACCGCACGGGACTGGTGTGGGAGAAGTTCATGGCGAACCCGGAGATTGCGCCGGCCCTGGAGGCGATGGGGTTCGAACCGGAAACAGATTAGCTGCAAATAGGCACAAAGGAAGCAAAAAAGAAAAACCAGACCGCGGACTGCGCGGATCGCGCCGATGAAAGAAACGATGAAGTAGAACCCACATTGGTCTTTAGTTTTATATCCGCAGAAATCTGCGTAATCCGCGGTCGCCCTTTTTGTCTTTATCCTTTTGCGTCTTTTGTGCCTTTTTGCGGCTGTAATTCCAGCGCGTCGACGGCGCGGCGGGCGACTTCGTGTTGCATGAACAGCCGCCAGACGAGGCCGGTGCGGACGTTTTCGATGGCCACGAGCATCGGGCCGACGTCGATGGCGATGTTGTCGTCGCTGACGTGCGGCTGATCGAGGTTGAAGCTGTCGGCAAACGCGTAGCCGCCTTCGGCCGGGTCGCGCCAGACGAGCGGCTGGCCGCCGGCGGTCTTCAGATTGCGATAGGCACGCAGCGCGGCCATGCTCTCGGCAGGGGTGAACATGATCGAGCTGCCGGCGGCGTAGGGAGCGACCGTGCCGTTGTCCCACTCGTCCTTGTCCATGAGATTCGGCCGCAGCCCTTGGACGAGATACCCGGGCTTCCCTTGCGCGTTCAGGCCGGTGCAGGGGGCGAAGCCCCAGCGATTTTCGGCGAGCGTCTTGAACCGATCGGCGGCTTCGATGCAGCGTCGGCGGTGGGTGAGCGTGGCGCGGCGGGAGTTCTCCAGCCAGTCGACGCGCGGAGCGTCGACGTCGAATCGGCCCGGCTCGTCGGCGGCGAACCGGGCATAGTCGATCCAGCAGTGGGCGAAGAAGTAGGTGAACAGCGAGCCGTTCCAGGAGACCACGTAGGGGTCCAAGTCGCCGTGGCGTTTGACGGTTCGCTCCAGGCGGTAGTAGTCGCGCGGGTCGCCGGCGAAATCGGGATTCGGCGAGCCCGCGGCGAGGAAGTAGACCAGCAGCTCCTCGTCGCTGGCGACGTGCCAATCGAATTTCGAGAAGTCGCCGGGGCCGTCGAGACGAGTGTCCGCCGCGCGCCAGCCCATCGTGATGAAGCCGCGCTCGGAGACGTCGAAGGCCTTCCAATTGGTGTCGGCGATGAACTTGTTGACGAGCTCGCGGACTTCGCCGCCGAGGTACTCGGCCGCGGCAATCGCTCCGGCCAGGAAAAGCGCGTGGTCCACCGTGCTGGCTACGTCCGAGCGCCGGCCGGGGAGGACGCCGCCGGTTTCCAGGTCGACGAAGTGGAGCAGGACGCCGAACTTGCGGTTGTCGGTCCGGGCGGCGAGCGTCTTGAGGATGCGGAGCGCCCGCTGCTCGCCCTGCTCGCGGGTGATCCAGCCGCGCTCGATGGCGATGGGAATCGCAGAGAGCTGAAACCCGACGCCGGCGGTGCTGCAGACGTTCACCTCGCGGCGGTCTTTCACCAGCCCGCTCTTGGGGTGGACTTCGCTCCACAGGTAGTTGAAGCAGCCGCGCTGGACGGCGTCGAGCAGGCGCTCGTCGGCGGCGGAGAACTTGTATTCAATGGCTTCCTGCGTCGCCGCGCTGCGCAAAATGTCGGGCGGTTCTTGCGCGACCGCGGCGTGCGATAGATGCGCGAGAACCAGCGCCATGGCCGGGAGGGCGAGGCGCCTGCCGAGCCGAGAGGCGCATACCGACGCGCGGCTGGGCAGGAGCCTCGCCCTCCCATCGACAGATGCTGCTTGGGCTTCTATTACCAAGGGCTTTGCAATCAAGAAGAGGGCGGGGCGGTGGACTTGCGGAGGATGAGATCGGCGCCGACTTTGATGACCGAGGGCGGATCGTCAGCGGCGTCGCCGTCGAGGCGGTCGAGGATTTGCTGGGCGGCGCGGCGGCCGATCTCGCGCGGGCGCTGCCGCATCGTGGTCAGCGGCGGGCGGAGCGTCGCCGCGAAGTCGAGATCGGCAAAGCCGACGATCGAGACGTCTTGCGGAATCTTCAGGCCGAGCGCGGCGGCGGCTTCATACAGGAAGAGCGCCTCGTGGTCGGTCACCGCGAACACGGCCGTCGGCCGCGGGTCTTGCGTGAGAATCTGCGTGGCCACTTCGAGCCCGTCGCTGCCCCAGGGGTTGAGCCGCCAACTGGCGACTTCGACGCCGCCCAGTTCGTCGGCCGCCTCGACGAAGCACTCGCGACGGCGGACCGACCAGGCTTGCCACTGGGCCTCGCGCGAC
>DASVCM010000394.1:0-2285 GCA_036381635.1 Lacipirellula sp. | reverse complement strand
CGGGAACGGCTGTCGCCGACGTCTGGTTATAGTCGGCATTACCTTCGGGATCGAAATATGCAACAACGCCATAAACGGGCGGCTGGCCGGCGATGGTTCCGGACACGGCAATTGATTTCCCGTCTGCCCGGATTATGAGATCTTTAATCGACGCCTCTGCCTCATGTTCGTTGCTTTCCAATCGCCTGCAAAACAACGGATGCGATGCTAAGCGAAGTGCGTGGGCGAATGTCAGAAACGAACCCCGGCCTTCGCCGCGAAGCTCGTCGCCGTAAGTTTGGTTGCCCGATCCCATTAGCGCCGTTCCGCGAACGCCTTCATCGGGTCGTTCCTTGACGTGCGGCAGTCCGAAGGCGTGGCCCAGCTCATGCGCCATGCCGCCGATGAAGATCGAATTATGCTTGCCGAGCGAGATTCGGCCGTACTGGCCGTCGTCGATCAATGGCGACGCCTTCGCCAGGTTCAGCGTGTCGAGTTCTGGCGAGTCGAGCTGCCAGGCGGTTCCGCTGCGATACGAGCCGCCGGCGTAATAGGGAGATTTGTGGGAGAATTTCAACTCCGTTTCATCCCACTCGGCGAGGTTACAGAAGATGGCGATCGTCGCATCATCGGCGTCGATTCCGGCATTTTCAAGCTGCGGCACGCATTCCTTGCGGATCTCGCTGCCGGAATCCAGACCGTAGTGACTGGTCGGATGGCGGCCGCGGATTTCGTGCAGAAGGACGCGGCCATCGTCGCGCTGAAGATTGAAAGAGCGCTCCTCGAAGCCATTCCGCTCCATCTCCTGGGCATAAAAGTCCTGGATGTGCAGCAACATCCGGCTGAGCCGATCCTGATACTCGGCTGGAAACTTCCGGTCGTTTGGCGTCCAGCAGACGATATGCAAGAACCGCTCAGCCGGCGTCGCTTGCGCCCCTTGCCACGGCTCCAAAATGCTGCGCGCGGCGGCCGCCTGTTGTTTGTCGTCAACAATCGTGGCGGCCCAGCTTTGGGGTGCGAATGCCGTAAGCGCCATTAACGCAATCAACAATGGTTTCAAGAGATTCCTTCTTGTCATGAAAGCCGCTTCTTTGGCGGGGCGAGCGGCGGCTACACCGCCGGCCGTCGCGCACACATCGAGTTCCTCCGTCAGCGGTCCCGGCCTTTCTTGTTCTCGAATTCCGTGGCGCCGCAGCTTCTGCAAACATGGCGATAGCTGCTCGTTAACGTCGACGCCAGGTTTCCGCGCGAAGCCCATGCTGTGCCCAATCGGATTGGACGTCCCGGAATACCCGATCGTCTATCAGGCTGTCGGTCAATGACTCATCCGCGCTGGCGCGCTCCAGCGACAGGACTGCGAGCGGTTCGCGTCGTTGGACAATCCCGTCGAGCGTTGCGAAGGCGTGGTCGCGGACGTCCATGGGATGCCTATGCTGCGGCTGGACTGTTGAGGGCCCGCGGCGTTCGCCCGCTGGCGCCAGATTGAAGGCGCCGTCGGCGGGCTGCCAGCCTCCCAATGTGGGAATGACGGGCGTGCTGATCGAGGCCGCTGGCTCGCCAACGAAATCGGATGGATTCGACGGCGAAATGACCTCGCTAATCGCCGCTGCTGCGAAACCAATGTCGCCGTTCTCTTGCTCAGGGGCCATCAGCGCGGCCAAGTCCAGCGACGCCCCGCTTTGGGCGTTCCAGGCCTGATGGAGGATGAAGAAGTCGGCGAGGTCAGTAACGCCGTTGAGGTTCAAATCGCCGGCATTGATCTTTTCCTCGTCGCTCAGGCCCGTCGTGTCGCTCCGCCAGCCGGCGATGAATTGATGGACATCGGCCATATCGAGGGCCCCATCGAGATTTACGTCGCCCGGCAGGAAGCCATTGCCGATCGTCACGTTAATTGTGAACGCCTGGGTATTGCCGGCGCTTGATTGGTAGGTGACGACGAATGAGTCCGTGCCGCCGCCGACGTTCGGGGCATAGGTGTATGTGCCGTTTCCGTTGTTGGTCAGCGTGCCTTTGGTCGGCTGGATGGCGCTTACGAAGGTGGCGACGCCGTCCATGCCCAGGCCGCCGCTGGTGAGATTGACGACGTGCGTTTGGCTTCCATCGACTTGAAAATCATCAACGGTCGTTGCCAGCGGCATCCAGTCGGGCAGTGCGCTAACCGAGTTGATCGCCGTCTGGCTGACTTCGAGCCCCCACGCATCGACCATGAACCGCTTCATGTCGTAACCGACCGCGTTCGACCAGCGGGTGAACCACTGGTCCTTCTTCTGTTGATCGCTGTTTGGCAGCGCGCTGGGATTCGTCGC
>DASVCM010000393.1:0-8973 GCA_036381635.1 Lacipirellula sp. | reverse complement strand
GCAACGAAAGATTTCTGACCTCCAACTTCTAATCGCTTCCTTCGTGTCCACCCTTCCCCTCCATACCGATCATGCTCGCCTCTTCGAGCACAACCGGTTCGTCTACCCGGTCCTCAGCCGGCGGTCGCAGGGGTTGTCGATCGGCGTCAACTTGAACCCGGATAAGGTCTGCAACTTCGATTGCATCTACTGCCAGGTCGATCGCACGCGGCAGAGCGAAACGCGATTCGTTGAGACGGATGCCTTGCTCGCCGAGCTCGACGACATGCTCGGTTTGGTCGCCTCCGGCGAGATCTACCGCACGGAAAAATTCCGCGACACGCCGCCCGAGCTTCGCCGGCTGAACGACATCGCCTTCTCCGGCGACGGCGAGCCGACGACCTACCGCAACTTCGACGAGCTCATCGCCGCTTGCGCCGAAGTGAAGCGCCGCCACGGACTCGCCGACGTGAAGATGGTGCTAATCACCAACGCCAGCATGTTCCACCGCCCGCATGTGAAACGCGGCCTGGAAATCCTCGACGAGAACAACGGCGAGATCTGGGCGAAGCTTGAAGCCGGCACGGCCGAGTACTTCAAGCTGGTCGACCGCACGCCGATCCCGTTTCAGCAGATTCTCGACAACATCACCGAGGCCGCCCGCGTGCGGCCGCTGGTCATCCAGTCGCTGTTCATGCGCGTCGCCGGCGAGCCGCCGTCGGCGGCCGAGCTCGACGCCTTCTGCGACCGGCTCAACGAGATCACCGCCGCCGGCGGGAAGCTCAAGCTGGTGCAGGTTTACACCGTCGCCCGCCGCCCCGCGGAGGGGTTCGTCGCGCCGCTGGCCGACGCCGAAGTGGATGCTATCGCGGCGCTTGTGCAAAGCCGCACCGGCCTGGCAGCGGAGCCATTCTACGGCAATATATAGCCCGGCCATCCTGGCCGGGCGCCGAGCCAGAATGGCTTGGCTTTATATCGTTGTTTTCGGCCAGCCTCTCGCCGATTATGCTGACGGTTTTCCCATTTGCCGCCTGAATCGCACTTCTATGAAAATCGCCGTCGTTGGAACCGGCTACGTCGGACTGGTCACCGGAACTTGCTTTGCCGACAGCGGCAATGAAGTCACCTGCATCGACATCAATAAGGCCAAGATCGAGGCCCTCAACCGCGGCGAGATCCCGATCTACGAGCCCGGCCTCGCGGAGCTGGTCGAGCACAACGTCGAGGCCCAGCGGCTTCGCTTCACGACCGATCTGGCCGCGGCCGTAAAGCCCGCCGACATCGTCTACCTCGCCGTCGGTACGCCGCAGGGCGACGATGGCGCCGCGAATCTCTCGGCCCTGTGGAGCGTCGTCGAGGCCCTCGCCCCGCACCTGCGTGAGGACGCAATCGTCGTCACCAAGAGCACCGTCCCGGTCGGCACGTGCGCTCGCATCACCAGCATGCTCCGCGACTTTACCGGCCGCGACTGCGATGTGGCCAGCAATCCCGAGTTCCTCAAGGAAGGCGCTGCGATCGAGGACTTCATGAAGCCCGACCGCGTCGTGGTCGGCGTGCGGCGCGAGGAAGTGGCCGACTGCCTGCGCCAGCTTTACGAACCGTTCCTCCGCACCGAGAAGCCGTTCCTCTCGATGTCGCCCGAGAGCGCGGAGATGACCAAGTACGTCGCCAACGCACTGCTTTCCACCAAGATCAGCTTCATCAACGAGATGGCCAACCTCTGCGAGCGAATGGGGGGCGACATCAACGACGTCCGTCGCGGCATCGGCCATGACAGCCGCATCGGCTTCGCCTTCCTGTTCCCCGGCGTGGGCTACGGCGGCAGTTGCTTTCCCAAGGACGTGCGCGCCCTGGAAGCGATGGCCCTGCAGCACGGCGTCGAGCCGACGATTCTCCGCGCGGTCGACGTGGTGAACGAGCGGCAAAAGTCGGTCATGGCCGCGAAGATCAAAGAACACTTCGACGGAAAACTCAAGGGCAAAACGATTGCCGTCTGGGGCCTGGCGTTCAAGCCGCGGACCGACGACATCCGCGAAGCCCCGGCGCTAGCGCTCATCGATTGGCTTCTGGAGCAAGGCGCCAAAGTCCGCGTCCACGACCCCGAAGCTCTCCAGAATGTCCGCGAGGCATACGGCGACAAGCTCGCCTACTTCGAGCTGCGGATGGACGCCCTCGAGGGCGCCGACGCCCTGTGCATCATGACCGAGTGGAAGGACTACCACTCGCCCGATTTCGCCGAGATGTACCAGCTCCTCAAATCGCCGGTAATCTTCGACGGCCGCAACCTCTACGAGCCCGACCGCATGCGCCGCCGCGGCTACAAGTACTACAGCATCGGCCGCCCGGCGGTGTAGTACACTCGGTGACGTCTTTGCAGCCCCGGCTCCGCCGGGGGATGAGCATCCATCGGCGCAGACGACGTCCAACGTAAGGCTACCCCCGGGCAGAGCCCGGGGCTGTATTATTGGCGGCCGGCGCCCTGCAGTTTCGTTGACTGCCGCCGGCGTCCTGTCTAGCCTGTGATGTAGCAGCCGCGCCCGCCGCCGGTGGATTCAGGGGCTTTCCACCACGGCAAGACAGCCGGCCTCAGCCCACGGCGCATTCTCCGCGCTCGCAGATACGGAACACTGCGTTCGCCCGCGCCGGGAGCGCCTATAATCCCTTCATGACCAGCTCTCGACGAATTCTGTGCGCCGCCGCCCTCGCCGCGGCCGCCGTCCTCAATCCGCTTGCCGGCTCGGCGCACGCCACCGGCGTCCCCATCGGCGGCTTCTTGCCGCTGGTCGGCATCGGCTTGACCGACGAATTCGACGACGACCTGAACACCTTCCCCACTGCCACGACGGGCGTCGGCGGCACGATGTTGGGCGCCGGCGGCGTGCCGCACTACGACGTCGCCCTGCTCGACACCGGCGCCGCCGTCTCGCTGCTCACGCGGCAGGCCTTCCACGACTTCGGCATGAACACCGCCTCGCCCGGCGAGCCGGACGGCTATCGCGGCAGCGAAACGATCCCCATCGGCGGCGCCACCGGCACGCTGGTCGCCGACATCAACGATCCCCACGGCCTCTATGCCAGCGGACTGCAGCACCGAACCGGCGTGGCGCCGCTCGCGATGAACGACGCCTTGCTTCAAGGCCAAACCAACACGTCCACCATCACCCTCCCGGCCGAGTCGGACCTGCCGAACGTGCTCGGCCTGAGCTACGCGAGCCAGTACGCCACCTACATCCGCAGCGACCAGCCGCAGATCTTTGCACTCAACGGCAAGACGGTGCGGACGCCGTCGATCGAATTCTTGCCGCTGGGCAGCGGCGGCCAGGGGATCGTGCGGCGGGCGCCGCTGTCGCTCAACCCCAGCGGGTCGTTTCAACAACCGCCAAGCTGGCTCTACAACATCGAGAACTTCGATCTCGACAACCCGCAGGAGAATCCGTCGCTCCCGACAGTTATCCAGGGCGGCTTGTTCCTGAACGTCAACCTCGCCAACAGCGGCGCCACGCTCAACAACTCGTCGTTCTTCTTCGACACGGGCGCCGACGTGTCGGTCCTCTCCGAGCTGACCGCCCTGCAACTGGGCATCGACGTCGTGCTCGACGAACCCGATTTCACGGTCGCGGTGATCGGCTCCGGCGGCGTGAAGGCCGACGTGCCGGGTTACTACCTCGATCAGTTCACGATCCAGGCCCTCGGCGGCAGCGTGGTCTCCAACAACGTGCCGGTCCTCGTCCTGGACGTGGCCGACCCCTCGAACCCGGCGAACATCGTCCCCGGCATCGTCGGCACGAATCTGCTGGCCGGCCGCAATTTAGTGATCGATCCGAACCCTTCGCTCGGCGGCGGGGGGGCGAGTCCCAGCTTGTACATCAGCGATCCGGTCACGACGCAGCACAATTGGTTGCCCACCGGCGGCACGTGGACAAACCCCGGAAGCTGGGACGCCGGACTTCCAGGTGCTCTGGCGATAGCGAACATTCGCCATACTCGTCCGCAAGACGGTCCCCAACACGCCACACTGGACGTCGACGCCACAGTTTGGGAGGTCAATGTCTCGGGGGCTGGACCCCTGCGTGCTTTGAGGCTTAGTGTGACTGAGGGAACAAAGTTGACCACCTTCGCTGGCGTCAATATCGAATCCTTTGGCGAGATTAGGCTGAGCGGAGGAAGTATTGACGCGCAGTATTTGGAAATGCTCGGGGGCCGGCTTTCCGGGAAGGGGATCATTACGACGGGTAGCGGCCCGATTACCGGTCAAGTCGAGAATCGCGCCGGCACGTTGGCTCCCGGGTTCAGCGCCGACTCATCCTACATTGAAGGGCCGCTGCGCATCGTCGGCCGTTTTGCCAACGGGCCCGATGCAACCCTCGAGATTGGTATCCAAGGAACCGCGGCCGGTACGCAGTATTCACAGCTTATAGTCGACGGCGATGCGAACCTTGATGGATCCCTGAGCGCGCAATTGTTTTTTGCGGGAGGCTTCACTCCAAGCCTCGGCAATGTCTTCACGATACTTACTGCTACCAACATCAGCGGCCAGTTTGATTCGCTGAATGTGCCCACGCTCGCCCCAAACAAGATGTGGCAGGTCACCTACGACGCTACCGCCGTTCTGCTCAAAGTAACCATCCCCGGCGACTTCAACGGCGACTTCACCGTCGACGGCGCTGATCTCGATACTTGGAGCGAGGGCTTCGGCACGCTCTTCAGCGGCGCGAGCTTTCTCGATTGGCAGCGGAATTTGGGGATGAGCCTGTCGCTCGTCGCCGCCGTGCCGGAGCCGAGTGCTCTGGCGCTGGTGGCCGTTGCGGCCATGATGCTCGTTCGCCGCCGCTCCGGCGGGCTGTTAGCCCGCGGCTAAGATGCGCGAGCGCGACACGCCCAAGTAGCCGCGAGCTAATCCGCCGCGGCGGACCGGTGAACGACCGAGCCACTCCGCCACTCGCCGCCGCGTCACTACTCCCGCGCCCGCTCGGTCTTCAGCCGGCTCACCGCATGGATCGTCTTGTCGCTGGTAAACCGCGGCGTGATCCACCCGTTCTGCCCCAGCGGCACATCGACCGTCACCGTAATCTCGTCCACGTCCGGCCCCAGCACCGCGGGCTGCACGTCGATCGTCGCCCCGCGGGCGCCGACGATCCGCAGCATCCGGTCCGCGTGATCCCGCGCCTCGGCCACCGTAGCGCCCGGCACCATCGCATGCCGCGCCGCCTCGTACGCCGCCTGGTCGGCCGTATGCCGGATGACGTTCAGCCGGCCAAACTCGAGCGACGCGATCAGCAGCAAGAAAAAGATCGGCGCGACAATGGCGAACTCAACGGCGGCGGCGCCGGTGCGGTCGCTATGAAGTTTTCGTCGTGCGGAGCTCATGGCGTGTCCTTCAAGGGCTTGCGGCTTGCGGCTGGCGGCTAGCGGCCAGAAGAAGCGTTCGTCTGGCCGCGAGCCGCGAGCCGCGAGCCGGCAGCCTCATTACTCCGTCAGCATCACCGGCAGCGTCGAGGCAATCTCGCGGAATATCTCTTCCAGCGCTTCCGGCGTCGGGGCGTGGAAATGCTGGCCGCCGGTCGCCTCGGCCACGTCGCGCATGCGGCGAATATCGGCGTCGCTGCCGAAGGTCACCGTATTGATCGTGATATTCCGCCGGGCGGCGTCGCGGGCCGCAAAAATCGGTTCGCGGCCCGAGTTGTGCAAGCCGTCGGTCATCACGACCATGGTTTTTACCGCGTAGCGCCGCGCGCCTCGGCCGGTCAGGGCGTCGGTCCCGCGGTCGATGCCCGCGCCGATGGCCGTGCTTCCCTGCACCGGCTGGCTGGTGAGCCGGGCCATCTCGTCGCGAATCGGTTGGAAGTCGAATGAAAGCGGTGCGTTGATATCCGATTGGTTGAAGCGAATATTGCAACCGCTGCCCGAGCTTGAGTAGCTGGCCAAAGCGCACTGCTCCTGCTGCGGCGTCTGCTCCAGCTCGGCGAGGAATCCCTCAACGGCCACCGTCAGCGATATCCAGCGGCTCGCCGGCTGCGGCGGGCTGCAGGAGGGCGCCGCGATTTCGTTGCCGTTGGTATCCCACATCATCGAGCCCGAGCGATCGACGACCAGGCAAATTTCGCGATCAAGCTGCGTCGAGGTCGCCACATGCTCGGGCTGGAACTCGGGGACGCCCATGATGTGCCCCAGGAACAGACCCACCGGGCCGGCGGCAGAAGTCTTCGTTCGCAGCCCGGTCACACGCACCGCGTTGAGCTGCGAGCCGCCGGGGGTGAACACGAACCGCGAGTTCTCCGTCGGCTGGGCGCCGTGGCCGAGTTCGATCTGATTGTTCCGCACTACCAAGCCTTCGCCGGCCACGGTATTTCGCCGGGCCGCCTGCCGAGCCGCTTGCCGCGCATCGGCCGGATTCTGCGTCAGGCTAAGCGTCTTGGCCCCGGCCCGGGCGGCCGCGTCGGTCGCGGTGCGCAGTTCGGTGCGGCAAAGCTGCATGTACGCCACGTCCACGGCAAACGCCGCCGCAATCAAAAACAACGGCAAGCAGATGGCGATCAGCACCATCATGCCGCCGCGGCGGCTTCGCCGTCGAAATCCCCCTCCCTTGAAGGGAGGGGCTAGGGGAGGGATTCGAAGGTCGAGAGTCGAGAGCGGAGAGTCTAGTGCCGGAGATTGCCCGTTCGGCTCTCGACTCTCGACTCTCGACTCTCGACCTTTATTGTCATTCGTCATTCGTTCATTCGTCATTCGTCATTCCCCTAGAATTCTTTCATCATCGTCGCCGAGGCGCTTAGCGTCCGTCCGCGGAAGAAGCTTCCGGGAATCACTGAGTTGGCTCCGGCCGGCGCCGAGACGGTCACCTCGATGAATTCGCCCGGCGCAAGGCTCTGGAAGTTGCGCGGACGGATCGTGATCTGTCCGCCTTGCACGCGGCGATCAACCAGGACGGCGTTGCACTTGGCCTCGACGTCGGCGACGCTGGCCGACGGCTGCAGCGCCTGGCGAATCCCCTCGTACGACGCCACGGTCAGCGACTGCTTGAGGAAGATCATCGTGCAGGCCTCGATCATGGCCAGCACCAGCAGCACCAACACCGGCAAGCACACGGCCAGCTCGCTCGCGGCGACGCCCCGTCGATTGGCACAGGTTTGTGGTAATTTTTGCCGCCGCATGAATCTGCCATCAGGTTAAATTGAAAGCCACCGGCTCTGCCGGGGGACAGCGGCTCGCATGATCGTCCCCCGGCGGAGCCGGGGGCTTTTATTGTTTACTTGCCGGCCAGTACGCCTGAGTCGGTGGCATTAGCGTCAACATCCGCCGGTTGCTCCTTGCCCGAGATCCGCTCGACCATCTGATTAAAGTCCTCCGCCAGCCCCTGCCAAAAATCCTTCTCGCGGAACGTGACCGGCTTATACGGCTCGCCTTCGGCCATGCTGCGGATGACATTCCGCAGCCGGTAAATCGGTCCGGCAAACCGATGGCTCAGCTTGATCGTGTCCACAATGAACACCGGCAGCATGAAGAACATCACCAACAGGAACGGCCCATGCGTCCACCACATCTCCTGCAGGTGGGTTTCCAGCGGCCGGAACGGATTGGTGAGCACCTGCAAGGCGAACGCGACGACGCTGGCGACCGCGATGAACGCGGACCAATGCAACACCAGCCGCCGCACCAGCGCTCCCTGAACCTTGGCGTCGACAAACGTCTTCCTGCGCGTGGGATGTGACATGAGACAGTTCCTACAGGACCGAAAAATGGCGCCCAGCAATAGTGTCTGTTGGCGTGATCCGACCAAACCGCGGCGCCTAGGCGCGGCGCCGCGATCAACAAAATCTAGGTCATCCGCGGCCGAGAATGCCGAGAGAGGGCCGGCCGAGCGGCATGGAGCCAATCCGACGGTCGCACCGCCGGAATAACCGATGCGACCGTTTCGCACGTAGTTCACAAGATGGCGCCGCGATTATTGAGTCCTCCGGCTCCCTCCCCCTTGTGGGGAGGGCTGGGGAGGGGGTTGAAGCTGGTACACGCTTCCAATCACCCCTCCCTAACCCTCCCCATCAAGGGGAGGGGACTGGAGGAATCCCGCATTGGGACACGCCGCGTGAGCGTTACTGAATATCACGCGCGTTCCGCCGCCTCGCTCAGATGCGCATCCACGCGCCGATGCAGATCAAACACCGCCTGCCGCACTTCCAGAAACGGCGCCCGCTCCGCGACAAGCTCCACCAGCGGCGTCCACAGTTCCGCCGGCAGGCCGGAAGCCTCGCCCGCACGGCGAAGCGCCTCCGCCTCCAGCGCTGCATCCGCGTTCCGTGGTGAGTACGTCAGCAACAGCAAGTGCGAGCGAAGGGCCAAGTCAGCCGCCGCCGCTTGCGCTTCGCCGAAGCGATTGGCAAAGGCGTTCCTCACCGCGACGGCCAGTTCGCCGCGAAGCCCTTCAATCACCGCGGCTTCTAAATTGTCGTCCCGCGAAGCGGTCGGCAACTCCGGCAAGGTGATGCCAAGCCCCGTAGCCGCCTTGGCTGCTTCAGCGAGGATCGGCGCCTGCGGCGCGTTCGGCAGCCCCTTCGCATGAATTGCCGCGGCGAGGCTCCACTTGCTGACCGCTTCCCAAGCTCGCTGTTGTTCCGCCGGCGTCGGCGGCTCGGCGACCATCGATGACGGCGTTTCCCCGCTCGGCGCATCGTCGCCGGAATCTTCAGGCACGGGCGGCGTGGGAAGAATCGAATCAGCGTTGGCTTCGGCCACAGCGTCAGCAGCCTCGTCCTCAGCCTCTTCCGATCCCGTCGGAGCTTCGCCCCCGTCGCTGGGGAACAAATCGCTCGTCGAAGGCGTCGTCGTCGATCCCTCTGCGGCGGTCGGCTCAGCCGCGGGCAATTCCGCGGGGATTGGTTCTGGGTCAGCAGCGGGCGGCGGCTCTTCCGGCGCCTCGGCGACACGGTCCGTCGCGGCTACTTCAGACGCTGCCGGCTCCTCCGCTCTCTCGGCCGTTGGCGTGTAGTGAATCTCCTC
>DASVCM010000392.1:0-3439 GCA_036381635.1 Lacipirellula sp. | reverse complement strand
GATGGCCGACTGCACCTCGTTGACCAGTCGCACTCGGCCGGTCAGAGTGTTCACTTCCAGCGTCAGCCGCTGTGGCGTCCCGGTTACTTCGAATTCGTTGACGCCGATAAACCCATTGCCGTCGGCCGGCCCGCCGCCGCTGCCAATCAGCCGGATGCCGTTGACGCCGTTCTGCTCAGGGATATTGAAAGTAGCGAACGGACCTGAGGTGGCCAATGGAAACCCCGTACCCCTCACCACGCCCGTATACTGCGCGACGTAGTCGTCCGACAGCGCGGCAATGGTCGACCAGGTCATTCCGCCGTCATCGGTAATCTGCACGGCCGGCGCGGCCAGATCGGCCGCCTCAAGCGGCACGCCGCCGGCGACGACGCCGTTCTCCCCCCACCAACCGCCGTCGTTAGCAATGAAGTTCTGCACGCGCACCGAAGTAACGCCGTACTGCGGCTCAGCGAACAACACGCCGACAAAATCGAAACGATTGTCGGTAACTCCGCCGGCAAATGTGTCAACGCCATTGCCGTTTGGCCCGGTTTGACCGTCAGCGTTGATCGTGAAGCCGTTCGGAGCTAGGTTCGGATTGAACACGCCGTCGTTTACTTCCTCGATCGGGCCAGTATGGTCGACAATCACCCCAAGGGTTGTCAGACTGCTGGAGGCGCCGATGATGGGGGACCCCAGCGGCGCAATGTTCTCCTGGGCCCACGTGCCCGAAGCCGATGCCACAACGCATAGACTGGAGACCATCATTCGCACCGCCAACGACATCGCCCGCCAACCGTTCGTCTTCTGTTCCGTTAAGCCTTCTCGGGTCGCCATCGAAGGATGGCCTACTGCCGGAACAGCCATCCAATCGCGCGGCCGTGCGGGCAGAAGAGGCGCCATGCCGAGAAGGGTAGGCTTGAAGAGTGCGCAAAACCTATAAGTCGCGCCGTTCTTCGCCTGTTCTACTGATACTAGTCCTAACGGCTGAATTGCCTATGCTTTTTTGCGCCCCTCATAGGACGCTTTTTTACATGCTCTCGGACGCGTCATTCCACTCGGGGATTGAAGGTGTGCAAGTACTTGACCACAATAAAAAAGGCCGTTTCCGGCAGTTTTCCTGAATAGGTTGAGGGCCAGAACATTGGTAGGCGGCAACCGTTTTGCGTCATTCCGCTGGGTGCTTCCGTGCGCCCTGGTGCTCAGCAGTGCCGCTTCGGCGGCTGCGCAAGATCGTAGCCAGCCTGCCCCGGGGGCCCCGCCGATCGTGCCTGTCGGCGAGGACGCATATCTCCAGTGGGACCGCCTCCCCTACCATCGCATCGGCGTCCGCGCTTATATGCGCAGCACTTACGATCGCACCGGCGGCAATCGCGACGCCGATGCCAGCCACTTTCTCTACCAGGAAGCCGACGACTTTAACGTCGCGCTCGACGTGGCCGGGCCTGGCGTCCTCTACTTCGTTCGCACGAACCACCACCACGGTAGCCCCTGGCACTATGAGGTCGACGGCGAGGACCTCATCGTCAAGGAGAGCGCAACCGATGATCCTGTCGGCGCGAACCAGCGCCTCAAAGAAAGCACCTTTATTCCCAAGGAGCTGTTTCCCTATCCGCTTACCTGGACCTGGCCCACGACCAAGGGCGCCGACCTCATGTGGCGGCCCATCCCGTTTGCGGAAACCTTCCGACTGGCGTACTCGCGAACCTTCTATGGCACCGGGTACTACATCTACCACCAGATCGCCCGGGGAACGGAACATCTCTCGCGGCCGATTGAAACCTGGGACCGCACGCCGCCGGATCCGCGCGTCCTCGAACTTTTGTCACGCGCCGGCGAAGACATTGCCCCTCGCGGCGAGCGGGTAAATGCCGCTGAGAGCAGGTTCGACCTCAAGCCGAACGAGTGGCGGCGGGTTGAGTGTGCCGACGCGGCGCCGGCCGTCATCCGTGCGTTTAAGTTCATCGTTCCGCGCGATCAGGCGGAGGCCTTCGGCCGCTGCCGGTTGCGAATCACCTGGGACAATCGCTGGCATCCGTCGATCGACGCGCCAGTCGACCTTTTCTTCGGCGCCGGCCGGCTTCACAGCGACGACGGCCGCAAGTATCTCGTCCGCGGGCTGCCGCTGGTCATTCGCTATGACGAGGACAACGTGCATTTGGCGTGCTATTGGCCGATGCCCTTTCACAAGTCCGCGCGCATCGAACTTGTGAACCGCGGAGAGGAGACCATCACCGGCGTTCGCTGCGAAGTTCGCACAGTTCCGTATGATGATCCGCCCAACCATGTCGGTTACTTCCATGCGACGTACACCGACCATCCCAAGCCAACACCCGGCAAAGACGTGCAGTTCCTCGATACCGACCACGTCGAAGGGGGCGGCCCGTGGAGCGGCCACTTCGTCGGCATGAGCTGGATCTTCACCCATCGCGGCAACCTCCGCACGCTCGAGGGCGATCCGCGGTTCTTCTTCGACGGCAGCCGCACGCCGCAGGCCATGGGAACCGGCACTGAGGAGTGGGGCGGCGGCGGCGACTACTGGGGCGGTCGCAACATGACCATTCCGTTGGCCGGCCACCCGATCGGGAAGGAACACGGCAAGCACAAATCGGATAAGGACCTCATCAATTCGGCGTACCGCTTCCTGATTGCCGACATCTTCCCCTTCGGCAACCGGGCGGTCATCGGCCTGGAGCACGGCGGCGGGAACACCATGCAGGAGCACTACAGCGGCGTCGCCTACTGGTACGGCAGCCCGTCGCCGACGCTCGTGCTGACCGATGAGCTGAACGTCTGCGATGAGGCCGATGCCAAGCAGCACGATTACAACTCTCCTACCGCCGAGCCGCCTTACAGCCTGGTCTCGCGGTACGAATGGGGCCCTGACGCCGACGCCCCCGGCTGGTGGCACGACGAGGGTGCCGCTGCCACCGGCGCTCGCCAGTTCTACCCTGCTGAGGAGGATCGCGTGCGGATCATGCACGGCGTGAGCGAGTTCACGCTGCGGCTCGATCCCGAGAACCTCGGCGTGCTGCTGCGCCGGAAGTTCGACTATCAATATCCGAACCAGCGGGCGAAGGTCTTGGTCCGTCCCGCCGGTTCGGACGAACCATGGCAACCGGTCGGCGTCTGGTACACCGCCGGCAGCAACACGTGCGTTCACAGCCGGCCGCCGGGCGCAAACTTCTCGCCTGCCGAGCTCGCCCCTACGGAGCACAACGTCGTGACCAGCAATCGCCGCTGGCGCGACGCGGAGTTCCTGCTGCCGGCCCGTCTGACTCGTGGTCACGAGCGGATCTCCATCCGCATCGAGCACGTGCCCGACGACCGCCCGCTGTTCCCGGGCCATCCGTTTCCGGTCGAGAACGCTTGGAGCGAAGCCCGTTACTGGGCGTTCTGCTATCGCCTTCCCGACGCGCCGTAGCCGATAAGGTTCGCCGTGGGAGGGCGTGGCGCC
>DASVCM010000391.1:0-2107 GCA_036381635.1 Lacipirellula sp. | reverse complement strand
TTCCGGGCAGCTGAGAAAAACGTCGAAGCTAATGCGTCTTGATTGCCAGGCTGCCGGGATTCCCTATATGGGGGACTTGGGCGTTGCCGACTTCCATAGTCACCGTCTGGCGTTTATTAGCCACCTATCCCGGACGTGTAGCGACTTCTCGTTAGTTTCGGAACTCGCGCGACACCGCGACCCTAAGCTTACGGCAAAGATTTACGACAAGGTTCGGCTGGAGGATCGCGTGGCCGCGATCAGCGGCATGACGTTGCCGACCGGCGCCACCAGCGTCGCGGGGAAGAAGGGGAAGAACGCAAGCCGTTCGCGAAAGGCTGCCGCTAAGCGCAAGCGGACGGCTTAACCACCCGTTTGTGCAGCTTGCGGTTCCGCTTGTTCGTCCCTTGCTCGTCGGAAGCCCCGCACTTGCTCGCCGCTTGCCCAAATACTTGGGGCGTCTTGGGGTTGGTTGGAGGTAGTTGGCGGATAACCGAGAGGCTGCCGACGCGGGCGGGAAGGGACTCGACGGCCTTAGTTGCTTGCACCATCAAGAGATAAGGAGAGTGCTCCCTCATGGACTCGAACCATGAACCTACTGATTAAGAGTCAGTTGCTCTGCCAATTGAGCTAAGGGAGCGCAGCGAACGGCAGACCGCGAATTCTACCAGTTTATTGCCGGCGTGCCAGTGGGCCGAACCTCCCCGGCGCCGTCCCCCTGGGCTGTGCGGCCGGGACTTCTGCACTCCTGCTACGGCTCGCACGCCTGCCCGAATTTGAGGAATCGCTGCTAGTTCACCCGCGACATCCGCCGGTAAAACTCATCCTCCAGCGCCTTCAGGTCGCCGCCGAAGAATTTGCGGAATTCCGCGACCCGCGTTTTCGGGTCGTCGTCCACCAGCAGCGGCTTCTCCGACAGCATCTTCAGATAGGCGGCGTACTCCTTCGGCTTCCACTTGATGAGGAAGTAATTCCAAGCCCAGGCCTGCGCGTACGAGTCGACGGCCGTCTCTGGCTGGCGGAAGAGATCGTCGTCCCCAAGCATTCGCACCAAGGGCGCCACCCGGCCGGCCTCGTAATTCGCAACGAACCGATCGAAACGCGCGTAGTTTACGTTGCCGATGCCGCTCCAACTTCGCGAGCTGGTAAGGTCCGGCGTCTCGAAATACGCCGCCAGCCCCTCGCTCAGCCACAGCGGGTTGCTCACCATGCGAGCTTGCAGCCCGCAATTGAATGAAATCTGATGAGTGGCCTCGTGGACAATCGTCGCCACCAGCGGCTCCGCCTGTGGCCGTGAGAGCAGCTCGGTGATGTCGTGCAGCGACCCTCGGCCACCCCCCGCGCGGCGAACGGCCTGCATGCCGGTGAGGTCATACATGACCGTCGTGTTGGTATTAGGACTGTAATAGCCGATGACGTTTCCCAACGCGGCGCCGAGCTCGTCGCGCGAGTACCGGGCGTAGCTCGCCTGGTCGGCGAACACTAACACGACCAGCGGCTGCTCCGGAGCTTTTACGTCGCACCCCTGTTTCTCCCAGTAGGCGATGAACGCCCGTTGCAGCCGCTCCAAGAGCGAACTTGTCCATTGAGCGTAGGTGCGGGTCGTGTTGTAGCAGACGATATAGTTCTTCGAGGCATGCACTCGGAACCCCGGCGGCAACTGCTCCAGCACTTGCTCGGTAAGCTGCTCGCGGTTGAGCATCACCAGCGGCTTCGAGTCAGTCTCGCGGCTGACGATCTGTTGGTCGAGCAATGTATGGAGCCCGCCGTCCGCCGTCTTGAGCAGAATGCCGTCGCGGGCCTGGACGACCACTTCGCCGGAAAGTTTCTTCGGCCTGTCGCCGGATTTCGCGACCACGGTCACATGTTCTAGCGACCATGACGTAGCCGGCAGGAGCCAGGCCCCGGCCAGCGCCATGAGGCAGGCGAGGCAGCGGCGGATATGAAACGATAATCCCATCCAAAGCTTGTGTTGAGAGGTGATGCATGGCGGGTAAGGCGAGCGTCGCCGCGCCTCCCTCCATTTTACCTTATCGATGCGCCTAGACGCGACAGTCCTAGCAACCGCTGCGAATCGGCCCGAATCTCGCTAGAATGGGCGCCATGACGGAAACCATCCTGGACAGAA
>DASVCM010000390.1:0-3095 GCA_036381635.1 Lacipirellula sp. | reverse complement strand
ATTACTGTGGAAGGTTCTCGATCGCGGCAGCCGCGTCGCCGAGCATCCGGCGATGCTGCGTTCGCGCGTCGCGGGGCAGTCGAAGATGCGCGTCGTGCGCGCGGCCAGCGGGCATTTGAGGCTGATTGGGAAGATCGCGCTAGCTCGATTGAAACCCTGGAGAGGCACGGCAGGCAAATCCCTCCGGTCCCCTCCCCTTGATGGGGAGGGTTAGGGAGGGGTGGTTGAAACGTGTACCAGCTTCGCCCCTCCCCACCCCTCCCCACAAGGGGGAGGGAGCAGGAGGGGTTGCTTGAGAGGCCGCAGCCTACGCCGTGACCACCATCGCCGCGGCCAATTCCTGCCAGTCACGCAAGCGGCGATCGCAGCGGAGTCGCGAAAGATATCGCCGGTCCAGCATCGACGTCGTCCGCAGCGACGACGCGCCGTCTTCATCGTGGCTCGCATGGACCAGCGCGTTGGCCACATGCACCGCCGTGAGCGGCGTGAAGTGCGAAATGTCGTGAGCCCCGGGGTCATGATGCAACGCCACCGCCTCGATCAGATCCTGCGGCAGGCCCCATAAGCCGAGCAGATACCCGCCGATGTCGGCGTGCGACGCGGCGAACTGATCGAGCTCGGCGTTCAGCAGGGGCAAGTCGGCGTTTTCCGCCGCCATGCAAACCTGGGCGTACTCCAGCCCAAAGTGGTCGGCCAACACCAGCTTGCCAATGTCGTGAAGAATGCCGGCGAGCATCGCGTTGTCCGATGAATCCCGGCTAAGCCCTTCCGCATCGGCCAGCCGTCGGGCCAGGAACCCGACGGCAATGCTGTGTTCGAGCACCTGTTCAGCCAGCGCCGCCGGCACGCGCGATTCCTCGAGTTGCCGAAACACGCCGGCCGACAGCACCAGCGGCTTCAGCGCGTTCAGCCCGAGCAGAGACGCCGCATGGTGCACGTCTTTCACATGCACGGTGAGGCCGAAGAACGAGCTGTTTACTAGCTGCAAAACTTTGGCCGTCATCGCCACGTCGTGACTGATCAGGTCGGCTACGCGCTGCACCGAGGCGTTTGGGTTGCGAAGCTCGGTCATCAGCTCGACGAAAATATGCGGCAACGACGGTAGCGTGCTGATTTGCGAAACCAGGGCCTTGAGGCCCGGTTTCGACAGCCGTTTGCCGAGCAATCCGGCCCGCGCGATCGAATCGCGGAACAACACCGGATCGACGGGCTTGGCCAAGTACTGGTGAGCCGGCCCCAATGAGCGCAGCATCTCGGTGTGCTCCGCCTGGCTGCACACCAGCAGCCGGATCGCATCCGGATACAGATCGCGCACGCACGCCAACAAATCACCGCCGTCGGCGCCGGGCATCTTCAGATCGGCGACGACCACATCGTATGGCTCCAGCGCCAGTGCATCGAGCGCCGGCTCGGGGCCAAAACAGAACTTCATTTGCCAATCGCGACGATAAGCGCGCAGCAGCCGCTGCGTGCGATACAGCGCTTCGGCGTCGTCATCCACAATGAGGACCCGTAACATGGCGGCGTCTCGATCGCGATTCGGCAAGGGATGAGTAAGTAGTGAATGGCGCCGCCCGCTCGCTCATGTTCACGAGGAGTAAAGCCGCGATGGCGCCGGTTCATAGAAAGCATAGCTTTCGACGGTCGAAGCGGACGGCCCAGGATAAGCATTGCGGACTGCTTGTGCCGATTGTGCCGGTAGTGCGGACGACCCCGGCAGCCGCGGCCTAACAGGCCGCCGGAAAAGCACCGAATGACGTCGCCCAAGTGGAAGCCGTGTTCCACTTCACCAGCGGCCTGTTAGGCCGCGGCTATTCAGCGCGAACCCCACACCTTCAGCGGCCCGATCGTCGCAGTTGTCGCCCGCGAGAGAGGGTACTTCGCCAACACGGCGTGCAAATCATCTAATGACACCGCGTCCAGCGTCGCCAGGTCGTCAGCCACGCTGCGGTACTCGCGTCGCTGCATCCAGTTGCCCCCAACATTGAACAGCCGGTTCCGCGGCCGCTCGCCGCCGAGCACCACCCGGGCCTTTACTTTGCTGCGGGCCTGACGAAGCTCCTCAGCGGAAAAACCGGAGGCTTCGGCATCGCGATAGACCTTTTGGAGCAGCTCGAAATTGGTCTCCGCGTCCTCAGGCGCGCAACTTAGCCAGGTATAGAACATCCCGAGACCTTGGTACTCGTAGTGCCCAACACACGCCGTTTCCGCCAAGCCTGGATCGATCATCGCCCAGTAGAGCCGACTACCGGAGTCGTCGCCGACAATCGTCGTCAGCACTTTGGCGGCATAGCGATCGTCATCCTCGCTCGAAGGTGCGTCTGCCAACTGCAGGATGTATTGCTGTGCAGAAGTCTCGCGGGTGACTAACTTAAACGTGACATTTGAGTTCGGCGGCGGCGTCTCGCGCGGCGCGGCGTACGGAGTCCATGATCCACACCGCTCGGACACTTGACGCACCAGCTCGTCGAAATCCACCTTTCCCGCCGCGGCGACAAACACATTGTTCGGCGAATACCTCGCTTCAAAATACGCCCGCATCTGATCGACCGTCAGCGCGCCAATCGTATCGACCGTCCCCAACACGCTGCGGGCCATCGGGTGCTTGCCATAATGCAGTTCCTTGATCTGATCGTCCATGCTGAAGGGGGGCTGATCAGCATACATCTGGATCTCCTCGATGATGACCTTCTTTTCCATGGTGAAGTCATCGTCGCGGAGGCTCGGCCGCATGATGTCGGCCAAGAGGTCGATGCTCGGCTCCAAGTACTCCGGCAGCACCGAGGCGTAGTAGACGGTGTTCTCTTCGCTGGTAAACGCGTTGTAGTGGGCGCCGATCTCATCGAAGTCGCGGTTGACGTCCTCGGCCGTCCGCCGCGGCGTTCCCTTGAACACCATGTGCTCGAGAAAGTGGCTCACGCCGGCGACTTCGTCCGTCTCATCCCGAGCGCCGGTGCGCACAAAGAATCCCACGCCCAGCGAATGAGCCGCGTCATTGCACTCGGCGACAATCTCCAGCCCGTTATCAAGCGTGACGCTGCGAAATTTCAAGATCTTGATCCTTCGTTCATAGCCGCAAGAAGGCACAAAAGGCG
>DASVCM010000389.1:0-6699 GCA_036381635.1 Lacipirellula sp. | reverse complement strand
ATCAGCATCGCCGCCCCAACTGTCCGTGCACTTATTCCCCGCGGAAGGTGCCGCCGGTGAGGTTGGCCACCGTGCGGAGGAACGTCGACATATTGGCGTCGAAGTAATTGCCCAAGCCGACGGTGTTGATGGGCACGCGGGGGTGTTCGCGGCAGAGGTGATAGATCTGCCGGGCGAGCGCCTCGTCGAACGCCCCGGAGGCCGCCCGGCTGGGGGCGCCGTCGGTGAACAGTAAAATGGTATCGACGTTGTACTGGTACGCCTTTACGAGCGCTTCGTAGGTGTTCGTCCACCCGCCCGGCTGCACCGCTTTGAGGTTTTGCAGTAAGGCTTCCCGACGAGCGCGTCCCTCCGGTCCGCGGAAGTCGGCGAGGCTGCCGTCTTCGGGAAACGTGCGGACCTGGGAGGAGTACACGATCAGCACGCACTCCTGGACGTTCACGTGCTTCAGCCAGTTACTGGCGATTTCCTGCGCCTCGGCCCAGCGGTCGCCGCCGCCGGAGGCCGCTTCGCGCATGCTGCCCGAGGCGTCGAAGACGATGGCCACCCGCCGTAGCGGACCCTTGAGGCCGATCAGCTCGCGATAGTTGCGCGCCTGCTCGGCTAGCTCCGCCTGTCGCTGGCGTTCGGCCTCGTCGATGGTCGATTCGAGTTGCTGCTTTTCGGCCTGGAGGCTTTCGAGCATTGCCGTCGCGCGGCGGAGTTGGGCTAGATACTCCTCCGCCCGCTTGTCGCCGGCAGCGACTTTAGCCTCGAGCTCTTCCGCTTCGGACTGCGACGCGACGCGGGCCGCCTCAGCATCGTCGCGCGCCTCGACCAGCTCAACGTTCATTTCCTCGAGCTTCCGCTTGAGCGAGGCGACGATTGCATCGAGCTGGTCGGCTTGCGCCTTCAACCGGTCGCGCTGCTCTTCGAGCTGCTCCATCGCCTCGATCTTGGCGGCAAGCTGACCGCTGAGGTTGTCGAGCCGTTCGCGGAGCGAGGTGCGGTCCGTGGTGAGGCTGGCCTGTTCGGCGAGGAGTTCGGAACGTTCATTGGCGAGAGCGTCATTCTCGGCGGCGAGCGCTCGATGCTGCGACTCTAGCTCTCCCTTTTCAGCGAGCAGAGCGTCGAGTTTGGCATTCAGTTGCGCCATCGCCTCCAGCTTCTCGACAAGTTGCTTGCGGAGCTGGTCGCGCTGCTGCTGCGTCAAGCTAAGCTGTTCGTTGGTGCGGTCCAAAAGATCGCTTGCCGAATCGAGCTCGCTTTGCGTTGAAGTGAGCGTCGCCGTGAGCGTCGCGTTGACGCCCGCCATCTCGTCGCGTTCGCGGTTCCCGTGCGACACCTGCGAGTGGAGGAACATCGCGATCACCATCACCAGCACCACCGTGAACAGCGTCACGTCGTTGCTGGCGATCCAGCCGGCCAGGCCGGCTTCACTCGATCGGGAGGTTACCTTTTCAAGGTGCATGGCGAGCTATCCAGAACAGAAGGTCGCAAAGGCCGCAACGGGAATGAGCATATTACGGACCTATACATTCACTTCTTGTTTTCTTTGCGGCCTTTGCGACCTTCCGTTATTACCCATCTGGCGTCAACTACCGCGGGCGGCTGCCGAGCCATGTCTTGCGGTTGCGGGTCTGCAGCGTTTCCGCCTGCCGCACGGCTGACTCTTCCAAGAGCGCGCGAATTTGCTCCGGCAGCGCGGCGATCGCCTCGGCGATCTCCGCCGATCGGGCGAGCGACGCCGTCAGCCGATCGACGTCGGCTCGCGAGTGGCTGAAGCGCCGGATCGACTGGACCGCCTCCTCCATTCCGGCGAGCGTCTCGTGCAGCGTCGCCAACTGCTGCGTCGCCGGGGCGATTCCCTGCTCGATGAACTCGGTCAACTTCGTCGCCGACCTGGCAAAATCGGCGGCCGCGTCGTGCATGGCGCCCTGGGCCGGCTCCGTATCCTTCTCGATGGTCCGCTGCAGGCGTCCGCCGGCATCTTGCAGGCTTCCCGACGCGCCGGAGAGGGCTACTAGGCTCTCCCGCATTTCGTCGGAGCCTGACCGGAGCAGCTCCGTCGACTCGGCAATTTGCGAAACGGCCTGGGAGAGGGACTTGCTCGATTTGTGATGGAGCGACGCGGCGTCCTTGAACTCCTGGTCAATCGTCGAGCGAAAGGCGGCGACCGACACGTCGAGATTGGCGATCGCCCGGGCGCCCATGGGGATCAAGTCTTGCAGGGCGCGGGCCGAGGCGGACATCGCTTCTTGGAGCACGCTTAGCGCCTGCGGGACGCCCTTGATCTCGCCGTGGAACGCGCCCACCACGTCGCGGAACTGGGCCGCGGCCTGCCGCATGGCGGTCGTCGATTCGTCAATGCGGCCGAAGCTAGCTGCGTGTTGGTCAGCCGACTCGGCGACGATGCGCGCAAAGCGCTCCATCGCGGCGACTGCATCGGTGGTTGAAGTCTGCGCGTCGCCGACTAGGCGGCGCCAGATGGCCAGATCGAACCAGGTGCGAGCGGCCATCCGCACGCGATCGATTCTTCCGCCCACGGTTTGCAGCAGGGCTTGGTTGATCAGTGCGAGCACCGCCCCGGCGCCGACGCCGCTCACGAGCGGGGTGACCGCCAATAGAATGCTGCTGAGTGATTGCTCCTGCGACTCGTCGACTTCGAGCCAATAGAAGCCAATGACGGTCAATAACACGCCCAGCAGCGGGGCCATGATGCCCATCCGCTGCAGCAGCAAGAACGAGGAGTCGCTCGCCCAATAGGCGTCGAGCTCATGGAGCACCGCATCGCGGTTGAACGCCGCCGTGCGACCGCCGCCGGCTGGAAAAATCGAATCGACCCACCACAGCCAGGAAAAGCTTTCGGGGGCGTCGTCGATCTCCGAACGGCCGTCGCCGCCGCGCTCGGCGTCGCGCCGCAGCCGCAGGAGAATGCGCTCCTGGGCGCGGGCGCGCAGGTAGACGCGCAGGCTCAGCATGAGCTGCAGAATGAAGAACGCCGTCGCCACGACGATGACGACGGCCCAGTGGCTCCCCAACTCTAGATCGCGAAGATATTGCAGTATCACTTACCCGGCTCGCTGATTGGCCGAACTGGTTAACCGTTCGGACTATTGTAGCAGCGGGACACGGTAAAGACACGCGGCACGGCGCGGTTAGCAAATCGGACCAAGGGGGCGGATTGATCGAGCGAGGTCTGAAGGCGATGGCCCCGAGAGGGGCCTAGGCATGTAGCAGCGGGCGACAGCCCGCTGACATGGGATGCTCGGCCACGTTTATGAAGGCCCGAAGGGGCCGTAGGCGCCTGCGGCCCTTTGGGCCTTTGATCGTTTATCCGTCAGCAGTCGGCGGGCTATCGCCTGCCACTGCATGCCTGCCGCCCTTCGGGCGTACATACAGCGACGCCATGCCGCGACTGCGATTCGGGAAGATTCTCGCTACCAATGGTGGCCGTGGTGGCCGTGCCAGTGGTGATGGTGATGCCAGCCGTGACCGCTGTAGACGCGGATGACCGGGGCCGGCTCGACGTACATGACCGGCGGCGGGCTGACGACGACCGGGGCCGGCGCGACCGCCGGCGCGGGCGCCACGGTTCCTGAACGACCCATCGCCTGGGCGGCCAGCACCACGCGGTCGCTGACGCCGCTTTGCTTCAGGGCGATCAAACCGCCGGGGCTCAGGTCGAACCGGCCGCCGCGGCTTTGGATCGTGCTGATAATCAGGTCGTCGCCGATGCCAGCACGGGTCATTTCGACGAGGTCGTAGTTGGTCACCGCTTGCGCGGCGAGTTGTGCATTCGCATTGGCGGCGACCGACGAGCCGACGATTGCCTGCCGCTGATCGGCCTTGTCGCGCGAGTTGCCGAGCAATCCGCCGGCGAGCGCGCCGACGCCCGCGCCGATGAGCGCGTTCTCGCCGCGATTTTTCTTGGGGCTGACCAGCGCGCCGGCCACGGCGCCGAGTCCGCCGCCCACGACGGCGCCGCCCGCGGTGTCGTTGCGATAATAGCTCGGCGGCGGCTGATAGTAATACTGAGCGTCGGCCGGCGCGACGCCGACGACGGTGCAGCCGGCCGCAAGTACCGCCGCGAGGATGCGATGCCCACCAGTGCTGGACGCCATCTCAGTATTACTCCGAAGCAAGAAATTCGATTGGTAGAGGATCTGCCGTAGGGCGGAACGGACCGAACCTCCGCGCGCAGATCGGCGTCATCTGTATCGGCTTCCGGCGCAGGGCACAACATGAATATCGGCGTGACCGGCAAAGTCGCGCAGGTGCGCGATCAACCTCGCGACAGCTAGCGTCCGGCCTGCAATAATTCCGACTCTGCCTTAGCTGTGGCCCTTTGCGAGTCATTCCGATGCCGCACGTCGTCAGCATTGCCTACACGCCACGGGACGTCGAACGTCACCCGCGCGACCGCTATGCCCGAGTTGCGGTCGACCGCGTGACGCTGGTGGCCGACCGCGGCATCGAAGGAGATGCGAAGGCGAACGGCGGCAAGCGCCAATTGAACGTGATGTTTGCCGAGACGGTCGCCGACCTGGCGGCCGAAGGCCTGTCGGTAGATCCGGGCGAACTCGGCGAGCAGCTTGTTATTGCAGGCCTCGGCGAGCGCAGCCTTGGCCCCGGTGTGCGCCTTCGCATCGGCGATTCCGCCATGATCGAGCTCGGCAAGCTTCGCACGCCCTGCGAGCGCTTCGCCCATATTCAAGACACGCCAAGAGAAGCGGTGATTGGCCGCATCGGCTTCATGGCTCGCGTCGTCAAAAGCGGCGGGATTGCCGTCGGCTCGCCAGTTGGGATTGCGTGACTCGCGGGGCAAGCCCCGCGGCTAAATGGACATTATTTAGCATAACCCGCTACCTTCGCGGCCGACTCGCCGGTGAATAGCGTCGCCTCCTTCGGCTCCAACAACTGCGGGCCGGTCCACGCTCCGCGGCCGAAGAACCATTCGAAGCAGCGCTCCAGCGCTTCCGACAGGTCGGGCGTGTTCAGCCCCGTGATCGAGGGGCAGAAGAACTCGGCGGGCGGTTCGATGTTCACGGCGGCAATCGACAGGTCGTGTCCGACGGCGACGCCGCGCTCCCAGCAGGCCCGCAGCGAACCGATCGCAGCCGGGCAGGTCGTGCAGACAACCGCCGTCGCTGCGGAAAGCTTCTGATCGAGAATCCGCAACATCGCTTCGTAGGCGACGACTGTCGGGTCGGTGAACACCGGCGCCGGGTCGTCCCACAACTGGCCGGCGACGCCGCGCTTGCGGCTCCACTGCTGCCAAATGTCGATGCGGCGGTCGATCTCCGCATTGCGGTGCTGCGTGTTGAGGCAATCGATGCGGCGATGCCCCAATTGGTAGAGATGCTCGAACACGCGCTCAATGCATTCGCGGCGGAACAGCCGGATCGACGGCAAGCCGTTGCGCGTGAAGTCGCCGTCGAGGATCACCACTTTGTTGTCGCGAAACGGCTCGACCAGTCTCGCAGGAATCTCCGGGCCGTAAGGTATCAGCAGCGCGGCCCGCGCTTGCTCAACCGCTTCGAGCACGGTCGTCTCGTCCCAATGGACGAACTGCACCGGCCGCAGGGCGACGTCCTGCTTTTGAGCGAAGTCGGAAACCAGCCCGCGGAGCTGCGTCAAATACGTGGACGCGTACGCAGGGTAAAGAAACACCACTTGGGCCGGCTTCGCCCGTTTGGCGTAAGCGGGGTGGATATCAAGGGCCCCGTTCGGCCCGCGGACGAGGACTTTTTCCTCGATCAGCTCCAGGATGGCCTTGCGGGCCGTCATATAGCTGACGCCCGTTTCATCGGCGATTCTTCGCTCGCCGGGGAACCGGCTAATCAGGTAGTCGCCCTCGCGAATGCGCCGCTTGATGACGCTCTTCACCTCGGTGTATTTGGCCGGAGCGGGCATAACATGCCTTAAGACGGGCGCATAGGCGTCGGCCTAGTCCGACGGCCAGAAGACCTATTGAATTGAAAACAGCGTCCCGTCGCTGGATTTTCCTCTCGCTCGTTGACACGGCCCTGTTGATACTATAGCATCTATGCTACAGATTGCAAGACGCGCGGCATGGTTGTTATTGGCCGCTTGTACAATGTCCGATTTGAGCTCGCACACACTGGGACCATTGATTCGGCGCGTCACATCGTATTTTAGATGTTTGTATCTTCTTTTCAGCTTTTCGCCATAAGGCAACTACACATCTGGGAGGGACTCATGAACGTGCATCTGCGTGTCGAGAGTGTGGCTCGCTGCGCGACGGCGCTGGCCATTGCTTGCAGCCTGGCCGGCTCGTCGGCGGCCCAAACGGTTCTTATCGATTTCGGCACGGACAATTCGTTTCGCGGCGTGAGCGTGCCGAACCCCGACGCAAACGGCAATTATTGGAACAGCCTCGCGCCCGGCGCCTTCTACCAGGACCTGGTCGACGTCGACAATGCAGCCACGACGATCGACTTCGGCTTCAGCACGCCGGTCGGCACCGACAGCTTTAATGGTCCGGCGGGCGTCACGTCGTTTCCCGATCCAACGCCGGCGGAAATCGCGGCGACGGACATCGACTCCGCCGCGTTAGGAATACTAGGCGTCACCGAAGCCGCCATGGATTTCGTCGCCGGGCCCGATGGCGCCGACAAGCGCGTCCGCTTCGAGATTCAGCAGCTCGACCCGACGAAGACTTACGACCTGACGTTCTTCGCGTCGCACAAGTTCAGC
>DASVCM010000388.1:0-3593 GCA_036381635.1 Lacipirellula sp. | reverse complement strand
ACTTAGGGGGGAGGCGACGCAGCCGGAGCGAATAATTGAATTTAGCTGGGCGAGGGGGCGGTGGCAAGCAAGGGCGGGCGGCAGTAGTGATACCATTTGCAGAGGCTGGTCCATGTCATTCCGAGGTCTTCCGAGGAATCCGGCCGGACCCCTCGGCGGACCTCGGGGTGACAGGGGCAAATGGTATCGCTACCCGGGCGGGGGCGCTAAGCCGCAAGCCATGGGCGCCATGGCCTCGGAGGTCCGCCGACATGGCCATGGTTTGGGCGATTCTGCATGCCCACGCGGACGAGGGCATGCCACCCAGGCATGGGCGTGCCGCCCGGACATGGGCATCCCGCCCGGACGCTGCGGTGTTTATTGACGGCGCGCCGGATTAGACTGGGACCTCCGGCGAGCAATTCGGGGATGGCCGTCGTAGAGAATCAGACTGGCGCCGACGAAAGATTTGAACTTGGGAGTGCTGACGATGAGATATGCGAGTTTGTGGGCCGTCGTGCTGTTGGGGCTGACGGCGAGCGCGGCGCGGGCCGGCGTGGAAGAGCGCGTCGCCGAGTTGCGCGGGAAGATGACCAAGGACGACGCCGGCGCGATCGTGACGATCGATCTGGAGAACGCCGAGGCGACCGCGGCCGACGTGGCCGAGATCGCGAAGCTGCCGGAGCTCAAGACGCTCGTGCTGTGGGGCGCGGCGATCGACGACGCGGCGCTGGAAGCGCTCGCGGGGCATAAGAAGCTCAACTCGCTGACGCTTAAGAATACGGAGGTCAGCAACGAGGGGCTGAAGACGCTCAAGTCGCTCCCGGCGCTGCGGCAGCTCAATCTGCACCGGTCAGCGCGGCTGACCAACGAGGGGATGGAGCACGTCGCGGCGCTTGGGAACCTGACGCATCTCAGCCTGCCGTATACGAAGGTGACCGATGAGGGCGTCGCTGAGTTAGCGTCGCTAAAGAAGCTGCGGCTGCTCGACCTGCGCGGTTGCACGCTGGGGGATGCGGCGCTGGAGTCGCTCAAGGGGATGACCGAGCTGGTGGCCCTGAAGTTCCGCAGTCCGTCGATTACCGACGAGGGGCTCGCGCATCTGGCGGGACTGAAGAAGCTCCGAGCGCTCCATCTGGAAGACGCCAAGGTGACCGACGACGGGATGAAGATTCTCGCCGAGTTGCCGCTGCTGGAAGACGTGAATCTGCTGCGGACGACGATCACCGACTACGGCATGGCGCCGCTGGCCGCACTGAAAAACATGAAGCAGCTCAATCTTCGCGGGACGTGGATCACCGACGAAGGGTTGCAGCACCTGGCTGGGATGAAGGAGCTATTCAAGCTCGACTTGAGCGAGACGGAAGTCGCGGGGCCGGGGCTGGAGCATCTGACCGGCGCCAAGCTGCGGTATCTCGATCTGTGGGCGACGCGGGTCGACGACGCGGCGCTTGATCACGTGGCGAAGATGAAGGACCTGGAGTTTTTGAACCTCGATAACACGATGGTTACCGATGCGGGGATCGAGAAGCTGGCCGGGCTCGAGAAGCTCAAGACGCTACAGGTCTCGCAGACGGCGGTGACGCCGGAGGGGATTGAAGGGCTGGAGGCGGCGATTCCGGGGGTGAAGGTGGCGCGGTAGAGGTGAGTAGGTGAGTAGGTGAGTAGGTGAGTAGGTGAGTAGGTGAGTAGGTGAGTAAGAAAGGGGGCGGCGGGCGATGGGCTATGAGGGGAAGTTCAGTTTGGACGACTTCGAGCTGTATCGCCGAGCCCGAGCTTTTCGGAAAGAGATTTACAAGCTGATTCGGCTGCTGCCCGTCGAAGAGAAGTATTGCCTAGGATCGCAGATGCGACGGGCAGCCGTTTCGGTGACGAATAACATCGCCGAGGGCCATGGGCGATGGTACTACCAAGAGAACATCCGCTTTTGCCGAACGTCCCGCGGTTCGATCGAGGAGCTTATCGACGACCTGAACGTGTGCTTCGATGAGGGATACGCCAATGAGGGAATGCTCGCGGGACTCAAAGAATCGGCGTACGCGTTGATCGCAAAAATCAACAGCTACATCACCTACCTACGGAAGAACCAGCAAGGCGACGAGCTCACCTGACCCGTCCCCTGCTCGCCTACTCACCTACTCACTTACTCACTTTACTCACTTACTCACCCACTCGCCTAGTTAAATGTCCCAAACGAGTAATGGTAGAATCCGACTCGTTTGATGACGTCTTCTTTCAGCGCGCCGTTGATGACGTCGGCGATTGTCTTGCGGAACTTGGTTAGCTTCGGTTCGTCGAAGTCGGCGTCGGCGAGGCTGCGGACCGAGACCAGCATCCGCGCGCGGAGCTCGGGGCCGCGGGTCTGCAGGGCGCGGGTTACCTGCTTTCGGTCGCGGCTTTCGACGAGTCCGAAGACGTGGAACTCGACGATGTGGTCGGTCGCTTCGCCCAGCTTGTGGGGCAGGGTAATGGCGAAGGCGCCGAGTTCGACTTCCTCCATGCGAATGACCTTGGCGGCTTCGCTGCGGGCCTTGAGGAGGACTTCAGCGTTGTAGCAGCCAGCGCTAAGTGCTGCCGCGGCCGCCGTGCAGAACAGCAAGCCACGAAACACACTAAACACACGAAAAGTGCTTGGGATGTGAGTCGTCATGATTGGCGACATAAGCTTGGCCGGTAGATTGCGAGGCCCTTGTAACCGTTAGATCCGGCACAGGCGGCGCTTTCTGCCGGCGGGCCGGTTTGTCTAAAGCTTCTCAACTGTAGGCCGCGGTCGGGGCGGCGATGATTGCGTTCTAAGCTTTCTTAGGGACAGGACTTACGTCTCGGAATCGAGATAGCTTGATCGCCGTTGCCATGTTTTTGAGGAAGATTCCCTACGCGCGACCCGTTGGCGTCGTGGCAGCCTGCGCGCTTGCGCTGGGGGCGGCGGGATGCGATGGCGCTAAGTCGGGGAGGCTCGTGGATTACCTCGACGAGCTGGAGTTCGACGTGCCGCTGGAGACGGCGGCCTATGTGACCATCGGCCGCTACGACATTCCAATCGCCGCGAGCCACGACGCGACGCCGATCTCGAAATTTATGCAGCAGGTCGACGACCGCGGGCTGGTGTGGATGCGGCTGCAATTCGAGTTGATGGCCGAGACTTCGCCGCAATACGAGGCCGCGGTGGCCAAGGCGGCTGAGGAGCACGCCGGCGCCTTGAACGACGCCGTGCTGACGATCGTGCGGACCAGCACGGTTGAGGAGCTGGCCGACCCGCGATTGTCGGCCGTGCACGCGCGGATCAGCGAGGTGGTGCAACCGCTGTTGGGAGACGGCCGCGTGCGGCAGCTTGTATTCAACGACCCGCAGAGCGTGGCCGAGCGGCAGCGCCGCGAGGAAGAAGAAAAAGCCAAGAGCCACGGCGGCGGCCATGGCGGGCATGGCGGCGGACACGGCGATAGTCATGGCGAACATGGCGAAGCCGAAGAACCTGGTAGCCATGCCGCGGACGGGCACGGCGACGAGGAAAACCACGAACATGGCGAGCATGGCGACGCCGGACACGGGAACGACGAGCATCGGAGCGACGATCATGGTCATCACTAGTTCATGCCAGCGAATCTTGCGAGCGT
>DASVCM010000387.1:0-3342 GCA_036381635.1 Lacipirellula sp. | reverse complement strand
GCGATTGAAGTTCTTGTCATTAGACTACCCTCCCAGTTGAACAGCAGAGAATGAGAACTGACAGAAAAGAAGACATGATTGTGCGGCGGCTTATCTGGCGCCGCGGCAGTTAACTGTTACCGTCGCGCAGATTAAAGTTTTCGATTTGCGGGTTCTGCTCTCCAGTTACGCTAATGGTCAACCCGGCGCGGGCGTTATACTCCGGCGGCAAGAACTGCTCACGTCCCTCAAAGCGATAGACCGGAATTGACGGCCTGTCGCTTCGCGGGCTGCCGGACGCCAAAATGTCCCCCTGGCCGCCGCCTGCCGCCGCGCCCACGTCTTCCAGAATGAACGCCCGCAGGATCACGCGATGTTCGCCGATGGCAACGCCCCCTTTCTCGCCGGCCTTGAAATGGCCGTCGACAATGGGAGCAAACGTGGCCGTCCCAACCGTGCCGGGCTCAGGCACAAAGCGAATGTCGCCGTTGAGAACCTTCTTGCCGTTGAAGGTCACGACGCCTTCGACCGGCACCTTATCCGATGGGCCGCCGCAGCCCGCTGCGACCGCTGCCAACAGGAGCGCGATCGACCTCATCATGGCTCGGCAATTGGTTACCTTTTCAAACATTTCGTCGCTCAAACTTCGTTTTGCCAACTTTGATCAAGGTTCAGCGTCCGCCCCGCGCCGCCGCGAATCATCGAGGCGGCGGAGCGGTTGGCTCAACGGGCTTGCGGTACGGCGCATCGCCTTCGTTCTCGCCGCCGTCGCGCGTCGTCAATACGCCCAGGAGGTTCTGGTCGATATTGTCCTGATAGAATTGAACGCTTCCGTCGACATGCGCGAAATGCGCCCCGCCGGCATGGAAGCTGGAAAAGCCGGCCTCGTCGTAGTATTCGAAATGCCGATTGCCGCCGTCGCCGTCGAAGGGATCGGCCCGGTCATCTCGCCCGCCGGGCACGCTGCCAATGCCGTTGATGCCGGCTGCCGTGTCTTGCACGTTCCAGGCGGCGTACATGTGGCCGATATTGGCTTCGCTGCCGTCGGAGTGCCGCCCGCGGCCGCTGGTCACTTCGCCAATCAAGAGCGTGCGGCTCGTGCCGTCGGTCACGCGCTCCAGCTCGACGGGAAAGTAATTGAAGAGCATGCCGCCCCCGTCAGACACCGGCTGGGGGTTCACGAAATATGCGTTGAAGGCGTCGGCCACGCCGGCGAAATTCGTTTCGCGAAAATCGTCGTTCTCGCTGGGACCGTGATGGCGTCCGCTGCAACACTCGACCCAGTGATCATTTTCGGTCGGCGCCGCTGGACAGATAAACGCCGGAACCAGCGTCCCGCCGCCCACGCTAGTGGCGAAGCTCGTGTCGAACGATAGCTTCGTGTCGATCTGATTAAACGCGGCGCCCGCTTCAAGGTACGGCAAGATGAACACGCCCCAGCTATATCCAAACTTGATCGTTCCGGACGGAACATTGGGATCATTGGCGAAATTCATCTCCGTCCCAGGAGGCAACGAGCCCTTGGCGCTTTCGTAGTTCAATACCGCCAGCGCCGTTTGCTTGGCATTGTTCTGGCACGCCGAGCGCCGCGCCGCCTCGCGGGCGGCTTGAACCGCCGGTAGCAGCAACGCCACCAACACGCCGATGATCGCAATCACCACAAGCAGTTCGACCAGCGTGAATCCCTTGAGCGGAATCCTGCTAATGGCAGGCTGTCGACTTTGGCGGCACATGCCAACTTCTCCTAAGATAAGATCGAGGCACGCTTCGGCCGCGACGGTGGATAAGCTACAACCGCGCGGCGCTGGCAACTGTTACAGCTCAAGTCCGGTAGTGATCTCCGTTTCCATTGCGGGAACTTGCCGGAGATGAGTTTGGATACTGAAAATGGACGGGAATGAGAATGGACTGCACACGCTGGTCGTCGTTGCGCGACGCCGAGATCAGCGCTTTGGAAACGTGCTCGACTTGATGGGCCAAGCTCATATTCGAGCAAACCCGCGCAAAGGGCAGGGGGCCGTCCGGCGGAGCATGGCTGCCGCTCACGACGCACGGCAACCGGCGGCTGCCGCCCAACTCCTCGCAAACGATGTTAGCGTAGAAATCGTTGCGGCAAAGAAAGCCGTCCGGCGGATCATTATCTGCGAGGATCTCTTGCAGCGATTCCTCGACGACTTCGCGCTCAGCGGGCAAGCTGCGTATCTTCAGCGAATCGAGCGGCACGCCCGCAGCGCTTAGGACGGCCGTCGCTGAATCGATCATCGCGTGGTCGCCGAACCGCCACAGCGCGTGGGTCAAAATCGCAAACCGCTTCGCGCCCTGCTGCAGCGCGTATTCGGCAATCATCCGACCGACGGCAACCTGGTCGTGCTCAACGCAGGGCAGATTGACCCCGGGGTAAGACTGACCGAACACAACCGCGGGAAGACCCGATTCGCTCACCCGAAGCTGCACGTCGCGCGAGCAACGAATCAACACGAATCCCTCGCGGGTCGATCCGCCGATTCGCTCAATGACCTGATCGATGTAGCGCTTTGTAGCGCCGTCGATAATGTGATGAACCTGCACCGTGACGCCGGACAACGACTTGCTGAATTCGTCGACCAGCACGTCGCTCGAAAAGGTCTGAGTGCGGTGATAGTCCATCGCCATCACCAGATGAAGCACGTCTAGATCATGTCGCATGTGTCCGGCCGGATGAAACTTGGGGCCTACGAACGTGCCGCGACTTCGTTGGCGAACCAGAATCTGGCGCTCCGCCAGGTTCTGCATCGCGCGGTGCATGGTCATGGGCGCGACGGCGAACACGCTGCTCGCCTCGGCCGCCGTCAGATAGCGGTCGCCCGGCCGCAGCCCTTTTTGGCGAATGTCGCCTTCGAGCTGGGCCGCCAGACGCTCAATGGTCGTCGATGGGAAACCGCCGGTGCTCATCCCAATTTGGCGCCTTCTGCTGCTGTGCGGAGAAATTCCCGACAAGTGGCTGGGATGCCGGCCGAAAAAGGCCATTACCCCCGTGCACGAACGCAGCTTAAGAAAAGCTGTAGAAAGAATCAAGCATATTTGGCAGTTTTTTTCAACATTTTTCCCTACCGCCATAAAGCATTTATTTGTAATTACTTAAGGCGCGATACTGGAGCCGACACAACGAGGTCGCCCGATGCTAATTGCAGCATCTTTCAACCACGGGCCTTGGCCCCCAGAGGAGCGAGAAGTTTGAAAACTTGCCCTTGGCCGCCGCCCGTCAGCCGCCGCTCCGCATTTGCTCCAGAATCTGCCAGCAGACAAGCTGCATGCGCGGCAAGTGAAAGGGCCCTTTGAAAAGATTTCCCTTGAGCGGAGCGCTCAGGCGACCATCGCGATGCA
>DASVCM010000386.1:0-3020 GCA_036381635.1 Lacipirellula sp. | reverse complement strand
CCGGTCACGTCGAGCGTGCTCTGGGTGATGTAGGGCACGACCTGGCCGACGAACGCGCGGCCAGTCTGATTGTCTAGGGCCATGATCTGCGGCCGGCTCAGCACTTCAAGTCGCTGCGACTCCTGCAGCGCCCGCAGCAGCAGGCTGATGCTTTCGCTCGATGCTGAGAGGACGAAGCCGCCGAAGCCGGCGGCCTGACTGATACGGCCGACGTTGAAGCTCGATAAGCTCTGGGTGCCCACAAGTCCAGCCGTCGCGAGCGAACGATCGCTGCCCGAATTGGGAAGTCCGGTCGTTGGATTGCCGAAGTTGAACCCAGGCGTCAGGTTGGCCGACTGGATGACCTCCTGTTGGATCGTCGTCTGGTTACCGATGGTGGTCGTGGTGGAGGTCGTCTCGATGTTCTCCAGGAGGCTGCGGTCGAAGAGGACCGAATCTTGTAGTCCCAGTTCAACGCCAAACTCGTCCGTATCCCCAAGAGCGACCTCGCCGATGAGGACCTGAATCATCACGATCGGCGCTTCTTCGTCGACCTGGCGGATGATGTCCGACAGCTCCTGGAAGTAAGCCGGCGTCGCCGAAACAATGAGGCTATTGCTGTTGATCTCCGCAACGACCACGACTTCCCGTTCAAGCTGCTGGAAGGGGCTCGTCGCGCCCGGCGCGGTCAATTCGACCTCGCGCTTCTGCTGCAACCACTCCTGCAGGGCGAAGGCGACTTGCTCGGCGTCGGCGTTCTTGAGTTTGTAGACGCGGTTGATTCGCGTACGGCTGTCGCTGGCGTCAAGCCGCACCAGCACGGCCTGCACCACCAGCAGCTCATCCGCGCTGCCGGCGGCAATAATGCTGTTGGTCCGCTCGTCGACCGAGAACCGCAGGCCGAAGATCCGTTGGCCAGCCTGAGGCGCAGCGCCCGCGCCCGCGCCGCCGCCCTGCTGGCCGCCTTGTTCGCCAGTGCCGAACAGGTCGCCCAGCATTTCGGCAAGGCTCACGGCGTCGCCGTTTTCGATCGTGAAGACTTTAATCTGCGCCACCGCGCTCGGCTGGACGTCGAGTTGCCGAATCAGCGCCGCCATTAGGTCCATGCTCTCGGGCGGCGCTGACACGATCAGCGCGTTGGCCCGCGGATCGGCGTTGACCGTGACGCCCGCCAGCACGCCGGAGGCCAACACTTGCCGGCCTTGGGCGTCGATCGTGACGAGCTTCAAAAGTTCCGCCAGGCCACCCGGATCGGCGCTGGGGCTATCGCCCTGCCCGCCGCCGCGGACGGCTCGCTGAAGAATCGGGGCCAATTGCTCGGCCAGCGTGTGCTCCAAGCGAAAGACGCGAATCAGGTTGACCCGTTCGCCCACCGGCTGATCGATTTGCTGGACGAGTTTGCGAATCTCTTCCATGTCGCGCGGCGCGGCGCGGACGATGAGCGAGTTGGTCCGCGTCTCAGCAAAGACGACCGCCCGCGGCGTGAAGGGAGGAATCAAGCCGGTCTCTTCGTCGGGTTCCGGCGCGAACATCGGCTCCAGCAGCACGCGAGCCTCCTCGGCGTCGGCGTGCTGCAGGCGGAAGACTTCAAACTGCATGGTCGTCTCGCCGGCGATATCGAGCTGCCGCAGCAGCTCTTGGGCTTTCTCGACCGTGCTCGGGGCGCCGATGAGCAGCACGGCGTTCGGTCGGCCCAGCGGCAGGACCATCAGCGGGCCATAGAATCCGCCGAGGCTGAAGGCGCCTTCCGGCGCCGGGCCGAAGATCTGCTGCATGAGCAGGGCCATGGCTTGCGAGTTGACGTTGGCCAGCGGATGGACGACCACCAGCGGCTCGCTCACGCGGCTCATCGCTTCGATCTGGCGGATGACTTCCAGCACCCGCTCCACGTCGCGCGGATTGCCGCGGATGATGAAGAAGTCGGTCCCTTCGACGACGTCGATTTGCACCGGACCCAAGAGGCCCTGTTCGGCGGCTTGAGCGAGACCGGCGATGCCTTCCTGCGCACTGCGCGGCTGCTGGACTTGCTGGGCGGCAAGCACGCCGACCGTCTTCTTGATCTGTGGCGCCGCCTTCTTGTCGGCGGCGACGAGCTTCGTGACGCGGTCCTCGGCGGCGGGGGCGTCGATCGCGGTGACAATCTGCCGCCAGGCTTTCAACTGTTCGGGGCGACCGACAAGCCGCACTTCGCGCGTTTGCTGGTTCGCGGCAATGAGCACCGGAGCGCCGTCGCCGCTATCGACCGAGAACCGCAGCCACGGAGTACCGTCATTGGGCAGGCGAAAGATCGCGCGGCCCAGCGCCGCTTCCAGCCGCATGTGCAGCTCGGCGGCGGTGAGATTCTTTAGTTCGAGCCGATCTTCCGCGGCGGGCAAGGCGCCGGAAGTGGGCTTTGGAGATTCGGACTGCGGCGAAGCCGGTCCCTGCGGCGCGGAAGGCTGGGGCTGAGGCTGGCGCTGCGGGGCTTGTTGCGGCGCAGGCGATTGTGGCGCTGCGGGCCCGCGCTGCGCGAGCATCAGCGGAAGTCCGCCTCGCTGCGCGGCCTGCACCGTGGGCGTGATGCGAACTGCAGCCGATTCATCGCCGCCGCGCGATCCACTGGGAATCGCCAGCGCCACAGCAATCGCTACAAGCGACGCCGCACTCAAGGCGCCTAACGGCCGGTTTTTGCACGCGGACAGTAGCGACATGGACGGTCTGGCCTTCACGAAAACTAACGAGACAACGGCGGCGCATGCGGCGCCGCCGGCCGTACAATCGGAATAATCGGCAAGGTTTACCAGGCTCGCCAGTAATTCGCCCCTCGTCAGGGGGAATTAAGAATGCCAGCGTTGCTGGCAGATATAGCCCGGCCATCCTGGCCGGGCGCGATGCTTCGCTGAATCGATATCTATCTCATGGTGGCCGTGCGTCGCGCTTCCGTGTTCGCCGAGCCAAGATGGCTCGGCTATTTAGGCGGCGGGGGCGGGGAGCGGCGCGGCTTCGCCGAAGTTCTGGCCGAAACGCACTTCCACGCGGCCGTCGCTGGTCTCGATCACCGC
>DASVCM010000385.1:0-2387 GCA_036381635.1 Lacipirellula sp. | reverse complement strand
GCGCGCCTAAGCGCCGCAAGCGATAGATTCGCTCTATGCACACACGGCGGGGGACCAAGATTCCAATAGCGGTGCGGCGAGTCCCTACTGCGTGCCGCTGCCCCGTGCGCGTCCCTTGCGCCGCTGATCGCAGAAGTCAGCCACTCCTCGCGAGACAACTGCCAAACAATGATTGCCGCGCCCTCGTGATGCAGAACGGCAGTTGTCCGCCGGGTCAATCTAGCCCGCCTTACAGAGAAAGGTCAACACAAGATTCGCGCATTCGATGCGCGAAGCTTGCGAACGCTAGCTCAGGTATGCCGCGGTCACGTCGAGGTCCGCCGAGACGTCCGGCACGCGTACCGAAGCGGTGTACGGCGGACTGGTTGCCACAAAGTTGCGGCGAGAGGCTTCAGGCAAGATGGGAAGGGTATGCGACAACTCGTCGGGTGGGCGATTGTGCGCGGTTCGATTGAGCGCGTTGCTGTTGATGCCTGGCGGCAATCTGGCCGAACCCTCGGCAGACCTCGGGGCGACAGCTTCAAATCTTGCCAGCAGCTTGCAGAAATCTTAATACTTCATCCGCGAGCGCCTCCGGCGGCGACTCGGCGGATTTCAGCACCAGCTCCGGCTTGAGCGGCGCCTCGTACGGCGCGTTGACGCCGGTGAAGTCTTTGATCTCGCCGGCGCGGGCCTTTTTGTACAGACCCTTCGGATCGCGCGACTCGCATACCTCTAGCGGGGCATCCACGAACACCTCCACCAGGTCGCCGGGCGCCAGGCTGGCCCGCACGGCGTCGCGGTCGGCGCGGTAGGGACTGACAAACGCCGTGAGCGTCATCAAGCCGGCGTCGCACATTAGCCGCGCGACGGCGCCGACGCGGCGGATATTCTCCTCGCGATCCTGCTGGCCGAACCCCAGGCCGAATCGCTCGGCGAATGGTTGACCGTAACGCTCGGCGAGCATCTGCGGCGTGGCGTTCAGGCCGTGCCGGACATTGTCGCCATCGAGCACATAGCTGCGCACGCCGCGCTCGTAGAGCTTCTGATCGACGGCGTTGGCGACGGTGCTCTTACCGCAGCCGCTGAGGCCCGTGAACCAGACGACGCAGCCGCGGTGACCGTTAAGCCGCTCGCGGTCCGCGCGACTCACGGCATGCTGATGCCAGACGACGATAGGATCGGACATGGGAATGCCTAAATGACGAATGACGAATGACCAGTGCCAGCATAACCCCGACATTCGTCATTCGTCATTCGGGAATCCGTCATTAATCCAGTATTCCGGCGAGTTCACAGAGGTTTGCAGAAAGTACTGGCTGCGGGCAGCTCCAGACCAGGAAGAACAACGCTTCGCGGCACCAGCGGCCGGCCGGGTGGCCGGCGACGTAGCCAGCGCCCTTCGCGGCGGCCAGCGCGGCCTGGGTCGACCGGAGAACGATGCTGTTGGCTCGCTTGCGGAGCTCGTCATTGGAGCAATGAGGCTCGCCGCGGACGGCGGAGAAAAGATCGCCTTCAAGTTGCTCAAGCTCTTCGGCGAGCGCCTCGTGAGGATCTTCCAAGTCGGCGCGGCGCCTTGCTTCTGACTCGATAAAGCGGACCGCAGCGCGGCTGAGGCCCAGGGCGAGCGTCGAAGTCCCCAGTCCGCCCGTACCGGCGCCGGCGCCGACGGACATCACATTCTCCACCGGCCCGGCGACGATCCACTCGTCGGCGATGAACGCGTCTTCGAAGTGCAGCGCCCCCGTGTGGCTGCCCGAGAGGCCGACGAGCCTGGCCGGCGCCGCCGCGCGGACGCCCGGGACATTCGTGGGGACCGCGGCCAGCAGTTGTTCGGCCGTCGGGTCGTCGCCGCGCATCAGCGTGGCGCCGACGACGACGTAGTCGGCATGATCAGCGCCTGTGACCCAGGGGCTGAAGCCGCTGAGCACAAAACCGCCCTCAGCGCGGCGGGCTTGCAGGACAGGCTTCGCAACATGCCGACGGCTGGTCGTGAGATGCGAGATGCCGACGGTGGCGAACAGCTTGCCGCTGGTCAAATCCGGCAGCAGCCGCTCCTGTAGCGCTTCATTTGCGGACGTTTCCATCCGCCGGCAGGCGCCGTCGCGTTGCGTGAGGATGAATGTGGTGGTCAGGCAGGCGCTGCTCAACGCGAGATACCCGCGAAGAATCTTCTCCTGATCCCACGCCTGCCCGCCCCACCGCGGGCCGGCGAACCACTGATAAACGCCGTACTCGCCACAAAGGCGAAGTTGCTCCGCCGGCCAGTCGGCAGATGTGTCGAGCGCATCGGCCCGCGCAGCAAACTCCGCGCACAGCTCAGCGAGCGCGGCATCGTCGGGCGAGGTGATGATCGAGCCCATAATCTCCTCCGGCTCCCTCCCCCTTGTGGGGAGGGTTGGGGAGGG
>DASVCM010000384.1:0-2577 GCA_036381635.1 Lacipirellula sp. | reverse complement strand
CCCCTGCGGAAAGCCGCGCTCGCCGCCGGGCTAGGCATCGCGCTGGTCCTATCCATCGGCGAGCTGTCGGCGACGCTCTTGGTCGTGCCGCCAGGCGTCACGCCGCTATCGGTCCGCCTCTTTCAGCTCTTACATTACGGGGTCGACGACCGCGTTGCGGCGCTGGTGCTTTCGGTCTTCATGCTGATGGCTCTTGGCTCGTTCGTTTGGCGCTTGAGCCGCAGATTCTGGACATGAAATCGCCCGGCGCGCGTGTATCCAGCGCGCCCGTTCGCTAGAATCATCCTACCGGCCCGATGGCGGCCGGATGGAGGAACGGAGTATGAGCCTTTTCTGGCAGCCCTCGTCCTGCGCTCGCACGGCCAGCCGCAGCCTGCTGCGGCTCCTTTGCCTATTGCTTATCGGCTCGGTTTGCCTGACCGGCTGCCGTGGCTGCAGCCAGACTCCTGCTCAGAAGGCGGCCAAAAAGAAGCTGGATGCAGAAGCCGAGCTCGAAGCTCGCCGCAAGAAGCTCGAAGAGGAAAAGAAGAAGCGGCCCTTCGACATCAAGCCGCTGACGCCGCTCTTGAGCGAGAACCTCATCGCGACCGATGAGGGCGCCTCGCTACGGCTCGCAAAGCCGGGGCACTGGACGACCACGGTCCAGGCGATGAAGGCGAATCTCGACAACTTCGAGGGCCGCATTACGTGTGCTGTGCTGGACACGAAGGGCCGGCCGATCGCGCTGCCGCACACGCCCTACCAGATGACCTCCAGCCGGCCGGCAGTGCTGGCCAAGGGGCGTGCCAAGCGGGTTACGAACGAACTGCTCGTGCCGCTGGACGTGAAGCGCGTGCAGGTCCGCTCGATGCTGGTCAACCGACTTAGCGGCAGCGAAGAGGCGCGGTCCGAGGAACTCTGGACGCTCATGCCGTCGCACCAGTATTTCATGCTGGTGCTCGCCCGCGAGCCATCGCGGTACGCCTATCTCAAGGTGACCGACGCCGTGCGCGCGCCCTACGAGGATGAAAATGGCCTGGCGCCGGCGCACTACCGCGTGGTGTTGTCCGATGCCACGAAGGCGCTGCCGCTGCCGACCAACGTTCTCACGTGGACGAGCGTCGCTTACATCGTGTGGGACGAGGTGAACCTCGACCGCATCGACCCCGCGCAGCAAGCGGCGCTGGTCGACTGGCTCCATTGGGGCGGCCGATTGATCGTCAACGGCCCCGACTCGCTCGATGCGCTGCGGTCGAGCTTCCTTGCAGAATATCTGCCGGTCGAGCCGGGCGAGCGAGCCACGTTCGACGAGGCCAGGCTTAAGCCGCTCTCCGATCACTGGTCGGCGCGCTCACAGGGCGCGGCAGCCAAGCCGCTCGTCGTGACCAAGCCGTGGTCGGGCGTCGAGCTGAAGCCGAAAAGCGATCGCGACGCGGTCGCTTTGCCGGGCGCCGAGGGGCTGTTCATTGAAGGGCCCGTGGGCGCCGGCAGCATTGTCGTTTCGGCGGTGCAGCTTGGCGAGCGCGACCTCGTGAACTGGCCGGGGTTCGACGGGTTTCTGAACGGCGCCTTGCTTCGCCGACCCTCGCGTTATTTCCGAACGGAGAAGGATGGTACGTGGACCGGACTGCAGACGGTGTGGACGGAACACCAAGAACGCACGCATGACGCGTACTTCACCACTCCGCTGCGGTGGTTTGCACGCGACGCCGCCACCAAGGCAAACGCCTACGCCGAGTCCGCCGAGTTCACCACGATCGATCCCGCGGCTGGCTATAGCATGTGGGCCGGCGGGCAGATGATCCCTGAATCGGATTGGGTCATCGAGCGCGCCGGCGGACTGGGCGAGTGGAACGAGTTCACGCCCGTCTCGCAAGTAGCTCGCGACGCCCTGGCCGAGGCGGCGGGCGTGCGCGTGCCGGGGGCGAGCTTCGTCGTCGCCTGCCTGGCCGTTTACCTGGTGGTCCTCGTGCCGCTGAACTGGATGGTGTTCCACGCCCTGGGCCGAATTGAGTGGGCCTGGATTAGCGCTCCGATCATTGCCCTGGCCGGCACGATGGCGGTCGTGCGGCAGGCGCAGCTCGACATTGGGTTTGTCCGCTCGCAGACGGAGATCGGGCTGCTGGAGCTACAAGGCGATCACCCGCGCGGGCACCTTAGCCGATATACGGCGATCTACTCATCGCTATCTTCGATTTATGACCTTGAGTTCGGCGACGAATCGGCGGTCGCTACGCCGTTTCCGCGCGACGATCAATGGTCGCCGGCGATCGGCGACAGCCTCGAAACCGTCGCGTTCGAGAAGTACGACCAGCCGCGGTTGCGCGGCGTAGCCGTCTCGTCGGCCACGACGCAGATGATTCATAGCGAGCAGATGGTGGCGCTCGAGGGAGCGATTCGCTTGTTCTCGCCGAGCAACAATCCCAATCTCAAGCAGATCGAGAATAAGTCAGGCTTCGACCTTTCGGACGTCGTGGTCCTGCATCGCAAGGTGGATGAGCAGGGCAAGGCGACGCTGAAGGGCTGCTGGATTGGCCAGCTTCGCAATGGCGGCGGAGCACTCGTCCGCCAGGAACAGATGGAAATCCCCAAGGATGG
>DASVCM010000383.1:0-4849 GCA_036381635.1 Lacipirellula sp. | reverse complement strand
CGGTCCGCGCCCTGCCGGACGAGGTCGGACGCGCCGCGGCCGCCCGCCAGCAGGGCGAGCGCGTCGACGAGGATCGACTTGCCGGCCCCCGTCTCTCCCGTCAGGACGGTCAGCCCCACCCCCTCGTCGAATTTCCAGTGGCCGACGGATCCGTACAGCTCCGCGATTTCTTCCGGCTGCAAGGCCCGGTTGTAGACGCGCAGCTCATCCAAATCGCCGACCAGCCGCTGATTCGCCGCAAACCCGCCGCCGACGCTGTCCTGTTCCTGCCCGATGAGCAGCCCGCCGGCCGCAATGTTCAGCGGCGTGCCGCCGGCGCTGGTCGCGAGCGAGCCCATCGATACGCCGTTGCGGTAAACGGTAGTCGTGTTCGTTTCGGCAACGCTGACCACGACATAATGTTGCCACTTGCCGTCGGCGACGGTCGGAATCGTCCAGCTTTGCTGAACGCCGTGAAAGTATGTGCGGAACTGCGTGCCGCTGCCGAAGTAGATCAGCAGTTCGTTATCGCCAGCCGGCGGCGAGCCGCTCAAGATCGCTTGCTCGCCTGTCTCGGTCGACTTGATCCAGAAAGAAACCGAGAGGCTCGTCAGCTTATTGGCGACCGCGTTGGGAATCGAAACATAGTCGCCCGTTCCGCCATCGCTGAAGCCGAATGCCGTGTTATAGACGCCCGGTTTTGCAAGCCCGGGCGCCCCGGCGAGCGTGCCGTCGTATCCATTGCCGGAACTATCGCTCGCTACGGCGCCGGCCGCTTCATCAAGCCGAAAGTGGCCCATCAGCCCGTAAAGCTCGCGGACCTCGCCATCGGTCAGCGGTTTGTTGTAAATCCGGACGTCGTCGACCTGCCCGTTCAGATCAAAACTCGTATTGCCGTTGCCCTGGGCGCCGACAATCGTGCTGCCGCCGCCGCCCGTGTAGACAGGCGCCGTCGTCTCAACCCTGGTGGCTACCAGGGCGCCGTCGATATACAGCTTCAGCGAGTCAGCCGCCCGATCAAACGTCACCGCTACATGACGCCAGCCGGTATCGGCAATGTCGGCGCTATGGGTGACGCTCACATATGTCGAGCCGTTAAAGAACATCCCCGACACGCCGGCCGAGCTGGCCCGCAGCACAACGCGGTCGCCGAGGCTGATGACGTCGGTTCCGCTCGCATCGTAGGAATTGATCTTCACCCACGCGGCCAGCGAGAAGTATGGCTGGTTGTTGAGCAAGCTCGCGACGGACACCCGGCCCGCGCCCGTCATCGCAGCGCCGCGATGTCGCACCGCGTTCACCCAGGACCCGCCGGTGACCGTGCCCGTGCGGGCATAAGTGGAGGAATCGGCCGCCACCGTGCCGGAGCTCTCGTCCAGCTTCCAGTGTAGAATTAGCGGCTTTTCGCCCGCCCAGCTAACGCCCATCAGGAGAATCTGATAGCCGTACGAATTGAGCGAACTCTGCGCAAAGGCGTCGCCGCCCCAAGGCATTCGCAGGCGGCGGCCGGTCGCCAGGCTGTTGCCGTTGTACGTATTGGCCAGCGGACTGCCGGCTTCGATAAAGCCCAGCGCCCGCTGACCGCCGGCAAGCTGGGCAATGTTGTGAAAGCCAGTGGCGACGGTTCCCTGCAGATAAATCTGCGGCTGGCTCCAGTTGAAGATCGTTAGAAAGCCGGCGCCGAACGCAGGATCGACGATGTTGATCTGCGTGCCGGCAACCTCTCCGCCTTCCAACGTCGCGAAGCCTAGCTCGTCGTCCAACTGCGGCACTTCAGAAACGACCCCGACGGCCGTGGTTCGCAGTTTATAACCTACGTCTCCGGAGGATACGTCTTCGGGGATATAAACGACGTCGGCCGTCGCCAGCGCCGCCTCGTAAGCCGCCGGCGAACTGGCGTCCCATAGGACGGCTACCGTATGGCCGGCGCTCTGAAGGTAGTTTCGCCGCGCCGTTTCCTCGGCAGTCAGTGAGCCGTTGTTTTCGGTCAGCAACAGAATATTGAGCGCATGACAGCTCTTGGCGCCGACGCCCAGTAGCGTCAGCGCCGCCAGACAGGCCAAACTCGTGAACGATCGAAGCGGCGACTGGATGAATTCTCTCATATATGTCCGGACTACGGGTCCACCTAAAGATGCCTTACCCGGGAATCGCAGGTTCGACGTTGGGCCGAGCAACTTGCCCGGCCGGATTCTCGCCATACGGAAAGCCCGTACAATCGGTATGACCGTTGCAGAATGTCGCCAGGATCCAGCCGCTATATAAGAGGAGACGACGTGGCCAGCCAAATTGATCCCGTCTGCGGAATGACTGTAGAGCCGGAACGAGCGGCCGATACCGCCGAACACGACGGGCAGACGTATTACTTCTGCAGCCGTGGCTGTGCGGCCAAATTCCGTGCAGATCCCAAGCGATACCTCGAGGGCGGCGCCGAGCCGATGCACGAGGTGCATCAGCTCCACGCGCCGGCGCTGCATTCGATCGGCGCTCCGTCCGGCAACGATATCATCTACACCTGCCCGATGGACCCGGAGGTGCGGCAGAAGGGACCGGGAGCGTGCCCCAAGTGCGGCATGGCCTTGGAGCCCGAAACGTTTGTGCTGCCGCAGGAGCGCGTCGAATACACCTGCCCGATGCATCCGGAGATCGTCCGCACGGAGCCCGGCTCCTGCCCGATCTGTGGAATGGCGCTCGAACCGCGCACCGTGGTCGCCGAGGAAAGCAATCCCGAACTCGACGAAATGCGACGGCGGTTCTGGATCAGCGCGGCCCTGACGTTGCCGCTGTTTGTCCTCGCCATGTCGCGCATGTTCTTCGCCGAACAGCTTCACGCATGGTTTAGCGGCCGCGGCCTATCGTTTGTGGAGTTTGCCCTCGCGACGCCCGTCGTCCTGTGGGGAGGTTGGCCGTTTTTCGTGCGCATGGCGCAGTCGTTTGTGAATCGCTCGCCCAATATGTTCACGCTGATCGGCATCGGCACGGGCACGGCTTACGCCCATAGCACGATCGCTACGTTTTTTCCCCAGGTCTTCCCAGCATCGTTCCGCACCCATGGCGAGGTCCCTTTATACTTCGAAGCCGCCGCGGTGATCGTGACGCTGGTCCTGTTGGGCCAGGTCCTGGAGTTGCGCGCCCGCAGTCAGACAGGCGCCGCCATTCACGCGCTCTTGGGCCTTGCGCCGAAAACGGCCAGGCGGCTCAATCCGGACGGCCAGGAGGAAGAGATCCCGCTGGCCCACGTACATGTGGGCGATCTGCTCCGCATTCGCCCGGGCGAAAAGATTCCCGTCGACGGCGTGGTTACCGACGGCAGAAGCTACGTCGACGAGTCCATGATCACCGGCGAGCCGATTCCGGTGCAAAAGGCCTCAGCCGACAACGTCATCGGCGGCGCCGTCAATGGCACAGGTTCCATGGTGATGCGCGCCGAACGCGTCGGCAGCGAGACCATGCTCGCGCAAATCGTGCAGATGGTAGCGCAAGCCCAGCGTAGCCGCGCTCCCATTCAGCGGCTGGCCGACAAGGTGGCCGCGTGGTTCGTCCCCGCCGTGTTGATCATCGCGGTAATTACCTTCGTCGCCTGGTCACTCGTCGGCCCCGAGCCGCGCTTCGCCTATGCGCTTATCAACAGCGTGGCCGTGTTGATCATCGCTTGCCCGTGCGCACTGGGGCTGGCGACGCCGATGTCGGTCATGGTCGCCGTCGGTCGCGGGGCGACGGCCGGCGTCTTGATCAAGAACGCCGAAGCACTCGAGCTCATGCACAAGGTGGATACGCTAGTTGTTGACAAGACCGGCACCCTGACCGAGGGTAAGCCGCGGCTCGTATCCGTCGCGCCGCTGGGCGAATGGACCGAGACGGAGTTGCTGCGCTACGCGGCCGGTTTGGAGCAATCGAGCGAGCATCCGCTGGCGGCCGCCATCGTCCAGGGCGCTAAGGATCGCAAGATTGAAATCCCCACAGCAAATGAATTTCAGTCGACCACTGGCGGAGGCGTCAGCGGCTTGGTTGCTGGACAGCGCATTGGGGTGGGAAACCAAACCTTCGTCGCCACGCAGGGAGACTTCCCCTCGTCTTTGGAGCAGGAGGCGGAAGCCTTGCGGCGCGATGGCCAGACGGTAATGTTCGCGGCCATCGACGGCCGAGTCGCCGGAATGTTGGGCGTCGCCGATCCGATTAAGGAAACCACTTCTGCGGCGCTGCGAACACTGCGGGAAGAGGACATCGAGATCATCATGCTCACGGGGGACAGCCGCACGACGGCAGCGGCCGTCGCCGGCAAACTTGGCATCGAGCGCATCGAGGCCGAGGTGCTTCCCCAACAAAAGGCCGAGATCGTCAAACGTCTTAAGGCCGAAGGCCGCACCGTCGCGATGGCGGGAGACGGCATCAACGACGCGCCGGCATTAGCCGCGGCTCACGTCGGCATCGCGATGGGCGCGGGAACCGATGTGGCGATGGAAAGCGCCGGAGTCACGCTGGTGAAAGGCGACCTCAACGGCATTGTGCGGTGCCGCCGACTAAGCGACGCGGCCGTGCGAAATATCCGCCAGAATCTGTTCTTCGCTTTCATCTACAACGCGCTTGGCGTGCCCGTAGCCGCCGGCGTGCTGTACCCGGTGTTCGGTTGGCTGCTGAATCCGATGATCGCCGCGGCCGCGATGAGCTTCAGCTCGGTGTCGGTCATCGCTAACGCCTTGCGACTGCGAAGGACGCCGCTTTAGCCTTGGTTAGATCGCCGCCTGCCCCGCGACCGCTTGATCGCCGGCCGGGCGAGCGCATAATCGCGGCGAAAACTGTCGTTTCCGCCCGATTTCAAGCCGCGATTGCCGCTGTATCGCGTCGTCTGTAGGATGAAGGAAGATCCCAT
>DASVCM010000382.1:0-4649 GCA_036381635.1 Lacipirellula sp. | reverse complement strand
ACTGGCCGCTGAAGCGGCCAGTCCGTAGGGGCCGTGGGGGGAGCGCTCCGCTTCGGCGGGCCTTCGTGAGCGCGGCTAACACGGCGGGGCGCTTTGTCGGAGGGGACTAGCGGAGCGCGGCCTGGGGCGCGCCGGCGTCGGGGGCGAGGGCGTACATGAGGACATTTAGCGCGATGCGAGCGGCGTCCTGGCGGGTGTAGCCGCGGCACTGGAGGGCTTCGTGCTGCTCCAGGGCACAGCTAATGTCGAGCGGCGAGAAGATCACCGCCAGCCGGCCGTCGAGTTCGATGCCCTCCAGCTCGGGCGGACCCTTTTGCGTGCGGGCGCGCATCGGTTGGCCGGCCTGGGCGGCGGCCGGTTCGCGGCGCTCGACCTGCTGGATGTTGAACTTCCCGCCGACCTCTGAGAGGAGCGGGTGGTCGGTGGGAATCCGCTGCAGGCGCTGTTCGGGAAGCACCAGTTGAATCTCGCGGCGGAAGGCCTTGGCGAATTCCTCGCTTGCGCAGATGGCGTCGGCCAACAACGTCCCGCCGTTCTGCAGAAATTCGCGCAGGTTCTTTCGCTCCTCGGGCGTGAAACGGAAGTCGTGCCGGCCATGCATGAAGGCGATGTGGAACCGCTTGAGATTGGGGTCGCTGGCGCGGAGGTTGAACTCGTCGTTGTCGACGGCCAGCTTCAGCTCGCCCTGCGAGGCGGTGCGGAGGAGGTTGGCCAGGGCGCCGGGGGCGTCGTTGCAGCCGCCGCCGTGCTCGAGCTTCACCACGCGAATGACATTGCGGCCGCCGAAGGCTTCGAGCTCCGGCGTGTTGAGCGTCGCGAACGATTCTTCTTTGCCCTTGGGCTCGCGATTGGTGGCGTAGGCGAGCACGTTCAGGCCGATGGTGCGGGCGTCTTCCAGCCGCTCCAGCGCATTCTGCGGCAGATCGGCGTCGAGGCGGCGGCCCGAGAGTTCCCAGTAACAGGAGAGATCGACCTCAGAGAAGACGACGCACGTGCGGCAGCCGTATTCGACGACCCACAGGCGACCGACGTACGGCGACTCGGGCCGAACCAAGCGATCGATCCGCCAGATAGGGTGCGACGGCTCGGCCAGCCGCAGCTTGTACTCGCCTTCGGGAAAAACGCGATCGAGGAACGCGCGGAAGCCCATCCCGAACTCGGCGCCGTCGATGCAACAGGCCTCGGCAAAGACGAAGCCGCCGCGATCGATGTAGTCGCGCACTTTTTGCTCCGTGCCGGCGAGCTGCGGGTTCTCGCTGCCGCTGTAGAACAGCACCGGGGACTGCAAGAGGTCTTCGACGCTGGCCGCTTCCGGCTCGATGATCTGCCAGGTGAGCGGGATGTTCCACTGTTTCTCGACAAACGCGGTGAGGTTGCCGACGTCGCTGGGGTGATTGTTCCAGTCCTCGCCGGGGCCGTGCTTGACCTTCGCCATGAGGACCGGCCGGCGGCCCTTCGACAGGAACAACAGGGCCAGCGACGTGGTGACGTGCGGGTTGTCTTCGGAGTGGCCGCGGCCAAGCCAGTGGTGGCTGAAGGGATCTTGTTGCGCGATGAGAAACTCGGCGCCCTCGCGGTACCAGTCGTGGTCGCCGATGAAGCGGCGGGCGGAGAGGCGCCCGACGCGCTCCAGACCATATAGATAGTAGTAGTGCCACTGCGAGCCGGCGCCCGCCTGGCCGGGATTGCGGCGGACTGAAAAGTTGCGGCCCATCCACACCAGGGCCCGCTGCAGGACGTCGTCTTCGGTCGCCGGGAGGCAGCACTGGACGCCGGCATCGGTCGCCTGGGCCGCCGGCTCGCCGACGTGGCCGGAGCAGATGATCCACGCTCCGATGCCTGCGCAGGTCATGCTGCCGGAGCCGGGCATGGGCACCGGCTGGTAGCCCCAGGAGCCGTCGGGGTTCTGGCAGTTCTTCCAGTAGTCGGCGGCGAGCTTCCAGACTTTGGGGTCTACTTCGGCGCCGACGCGTTCGGCTTCGTGGAGCGCGAGCACCGCGAACTGCGAGTTGCTGTTGTCGCCGCCGACGTTCTCGCCGAGCGGGTAGGACCAACTGCCGGCGCGATCGCCTTTGGTGATCTGCACGCGGGAGAGCCAACGGGCGTTTTTCTGGATCAGCAGGCGGTCGCGAACCTGCCCCGCTTCGGCTAGCGCCATGGTTTGCAGCGCGACCGTGTAGGTCTTGTTTGGCTCCAGCGCCCGGAGATAAGCGAGCGACTTTTGGATCTTCGGATGCGAGGGCTCGACGCCGGCATTGAGCAACGCCAGCGTCGTGAGCGCGGTGACGCCGCCGGGGTAGTCCGTCATGTCGTCCCACGTGCCGCGGGCCGATTGCTCGTTGAGGAGGTACTCGATCCCCTGGCGGATGGAGGTGCGGACTTGCTCTGCGGAAAGCTCCGGTTGGAGTTGGGCAAGTGCTTGCTCAGGTCGGAGCAGCACGGTCGCGACGAGCAGTAGTGCGACGAGCAGCTTGCGACTTCGCATGTGCCGATTCCTTCCGAATGCAGCTCCAGGCCCGTGCCCTGTCACCCTGAGGTCCGCCGAAGGGTCCGGCGCGTGTACCGTGCACTTGATTCTTCGCTGCGCTCAGAATGACGGCCAGGGCGCTCCGAAATGACGGCTATGGAGCCCGTGCCGTCAAAGTTCATCGTAGATTGCGTCGAATGCGTAAACAATGAGCGGGCGAAGTAATATGCAGATAGCACCGTCGATTGTCCGGGCTTTTGCCGAGCTATAGAATCCGCTGTATGGCAGGGGAAGGAAGAGCCTCACGCAAAGGCGCAAAGGCGCAAAGAAATACATGAACAGGAGGAAACAGAGGGAACAGAGAGAACTAGGAACGGGCGATCCTGCCTACCTCTAATCTCTGTTTTCTCTGTTTTCTCTGTTACCTCCTGTTAATTCCTTCTTCTTTGCGCCTTTGCGCCTTTGCGTGAGGCCTGATTAGCTCAACCAAGAGGATAAGACCTTGTCGACCACGACGACCACTTCGCGGAACTTGGGCGATATTCTGCAGGAGTTTCGCAATCACCGCGGGGTGATGCAGCAGGAGTTGCAGAAGATCATCGTCGGGCAGGACGACGTCATCGAGCAGATCTTTGCGGCGATCTTCACCCGCGGACATTGCTTGCTCGAGGGCGTGCCAGGGCTCGCCAAGACGCTCATGGTGTCGACGCTGGCGCGGATCTTGGATCTGGGATTCAAGCGGATTCAGTTCACGCCTGACTTGATGCCTTCGGACATCACCGGCACCAACGTGCTGGACGAAGACGAGCACGGACGGCGGAGCTTCCGGTTCGTCGAGGGGCCGGTGTTTACCAACATCCTGCTGGCGGACGAGATCAACCGGACGCCGCCGAAGACGCAGGCGGCCTTGTTGCAGGCGATGCAGGAGCGGGAGACGACCGTCGGGCAGACGACTTATCCGCTGCCCGATCCGTTCTTCGTGATCGCCACGCAGAATCCGATCGAGCAGGAAGGGACCTATCCGCTCCCCGAGGCGCAGCTCGATCGGTTCATGTTCAACATCAAGGTCGATTACCCTTCGGCGGCTGAGGAGGAGCAGATCCTCACGGCGACCACGCGGCAGGATAAGCCGGAGGTGCGGAAGATTCTCTCCTCGCGGGCGATTCTCAACCTCCAGAAGCTCGTCGGGTCGGTGGCGGTGAGCGAGTACATCATTAAATACGTCGCCTCGCTGGTGCGAGCGACGCGGCCGAAGGACGAAAAGGCGCCGAAGTTCGTGCGCGAGTGGGTCGACTGGGGCGCCGGTCCGCGGGCCGGGCAGTTTCTCATCTATGGCGGCAAAGCGCTGGCGGCGATGGACGGGCGGTTTGCGATTGCGGTGGAGGATATCCAGAAGATCGCGGTGCCGGTGCTGCGGCATCGTATCAGCACGAACTTCCAGGCGCAAGCCGAGGGCGTCAGTAACGAGGATGTGATTGCACGCTTGTTGAAAGAGATTCCGACGCCTGAGATTCCCAAGTACGAGAAATAACTGAAACCCCACGGTGACTAGGCCCTTAATTGGGCCAGCAGTTCGGTTGGTGTGAGAATCTCGATGTTGGGAAAACGCGTGGCGAAGTCCTGGCCCTGGGCCGTCGAACGATCACCAAGCGACAGCAGGTCGTTGTCGCGGCTAACGATCAGTTTGGCGTCGGCCGCCACCGCGAGGTCGATGTAATGGGCATCCTTGGGGTCTCGATCGAACTCAAAGATATGTGGCACAACGGAAACCTGGCGAGAATTCTGTCGCAGGACTGCGATAAAGTCCGCGACTCTCTCTTCGGTCAAAGAAAACTTCATGGCAAGGTGCGGGCGCGCGGCCACGTCGCGCAATTCATCAAGGATCAGCGGCGAAAGAAGCAATTCGACGCGCCCTTCGTAGACGGCCTCGACGGCGCCCCGAGCCGGACCGCGAGACGAGATGAGCGCCTGAAGCAAGACGTTGCAGTCGTAAACCGCTCGCGGCGACGAAGTCATTGGTCACTTACGCCGCTACGTTCTCTGCGCATGGCGTGCTTTTCCGCTTCCAAGAGTTCCGTCAACTCATCCTCGGTGAGGCCAGACGCCTCGAAGGCGGCATGCACTGGCGCTAGAGATTTGTCGAGTTGTTCCCAGGCGGTCAGCGCTCGCTCGATCGCGGCCA
>DASVCM010000381.1:0-2408 GCA_036381635.1 Lacipirellula sp. | reverse complement strand
CCGTTCGATCGCGAGCGGGTCGTGCCGCCGGAGATCAAGCGGAACATGGAGCGGCGGTACAACCTCGACGGCTCGCCGTGGGAGCAGTATTGGGATGAGCTTTCGCGGCTAGTGCGCGGCGATCTCGGCTACTGCATGAACACGGGCGACTATAGCGTGAACTACGTCATCGCCCAGGGACTGCCGATTTCGATGACTCTCGGGCTGCTCGCCCTGACGTTCGCGGTGACGTTCGGGCTGCTGACGGGCGTGGTTTCGGCGGCGATGCGCGGCAGTTCGCTCGACGTGGGGCTGCGGCTGGCGGCGACGGCGGGGATTGCGCTGCCGAATTTCGTCGTGGCCGGGATTTGCATTTTGCTGTTCGTGTTCATCGTGCCGCTGTTTCCGGCCGCGGGGTGGGGGAGCCTTTCGCAACTGGTGCTGCCGGCGTTTTGCCTGGGAGCGCCGTACGCGGCGGAGGTGGCCCGTATTTCACGGACCAGCATGCTCGACGCGCTGTCGCAGGACTACATCCGCACCGCTCGGGCGAAAGGGCTGAGCCGCACGTCGGTCGTGATGGTGCACGGCCTGCGGAACTCGCTGCTGCCGGTGGTGTCATTCCTCGGGCCGGCGGTGGCGGGCATCCTCACGGGGTCGCTGGTGGTGGAGACGATTTTCGCCATCCCGGGGCTGGGCGTGTATTTCGTGAAGGCGGCGCTGCAGCGCGATTGGACGCTGTCGATGGGCGTGGTGCTTTTATACACGCTGTTGCTGTACACGATGAACTTTCTCGTGGATTTATCGTATGCCTACCTCGATCCGCGTGTGGAGCTGGAATGACCACCGCCCCCGCGCCAGAGATTGAAGTGAATGCTGGCGGCGGCTCGTTGGGCGCCGACGCGTGGCGCCGGCTGCGGCGCGATTACGCGGCGATGGCGGCGCTAGTGATGCTGGCGCTGGTCGCGCTCGCGGCCTTCCTGACGCCGCTGTTGCCGCTGCAGCCGCCGGATGCCGTGCGGACGAAGTTGCAATATGCCGAGCCGACCATCTCTCCGCTGTGGCTGCACGATTTCGCGTTCGACGCCAGCCGAATCGAAGCGACGCTCGCCGAGGCGGCGCGGCTGAGAGCGGAATTGCCGGCGCTGGAGGCGGCCTACGACGAAGCGGCCGCGGCTTACGAGCGGGCGGCTGCCGGGTTGCCGGCGCGTTTGAGCTTGGAAGAGCGCGACGCGCTGTTCCAGCCCTTCGAGGAAAGCCGTAACGCCGCGTTCGACGCCCTGTTTCGCAAGCGCTCGGCCATCGGCGATGCGATACAGGCGCCCTACACGCGGGCCGGTTTCCCCGAACTGGGGGCCTTGAGCCGGTGGATGGTTCGCGCCCGCTGGGCCGTCTTCGGCGATCGGCAATTGAACTCGCTCGCCGGCCGCGACCTGTTCGGCCGCGACATCCTCTCGCGGATCTTCTGGGGCGCGCGGATCTCGCTGATGGTGGGACTCGTGGCGACGATGGTATCGCTGCTGATCGGCGTCACCTGCGGCGCCGTGGCCGGCTACTTTGGCGGCTGGCTCGACAACGCGATGATGCGAGTGGTCGACATCCTGTACTCGATCCCGTTCATCTTCGTCGTGATTTTCGTGGTCACGGTGCTGAACGAGGATCACATCGCTCGGCGGCTGGCGTACTACGGCGTCGGCAAGATCACCGTCTTCTACTTCGTCGTCGGCGCCATCTACTGGCTGACGATGGCCCGCGTGGTCCGCGGGCAGGTGATCTCGCTGAAGACCGAGGCGTTCGTCGAGGCGGCGCGCTCGCTCGGCGCGGGGAAGCGGCGGATCATCTTTCGGCACCTGCTGCCGAACGTGTCGAGCATCGTGCTGGTGTACCTGACGCTCACCATCCCGCGGGTGATGCTATTCGAGGCGTTCCTGTCGTTTCTCGGGCTGGGCGTGGAGGCGCCCGACGTCTCGTGGGGTTTGCTGGCGAAGGAGGGTATCGAGGTCCTCACGCCGGTGCGCATCTATTGGTGGCTGGTGCTGTTTCCGAGTATTGCGCTGGGGACGACGCTGTTGGCACTGAACTTCTTGGGCGACGGCCTGCGCGATGCGCTGGATCCGAAACTACGCGATCGTTAAGACAGCAGGAATAGTCAGCGACGGCGATTTGCATTCGACCGATGCGATACAGGTTTAGCTTAAAAACGCTCTTGGCAGCGGTAACCATTGCAGCGATTGCGGTCGTTGCTTTTCAGCAAAATTATAGGCGTGAAGTGGCAAGAAATGAATTTGACCTCGCCCACGCTATGTGGGATGTCGGGCGAGAACGTCTCGCCGGCGTGCTGGGCAAGGAGCAGGATTTATACGAGGTCGAAATCCATTCGCTTGGATTTCAAGGCGTCAGGCCGCCAGAAATCACCTCAATCGACTCCAGGA
>DASVCM010000380.1:0-2315 GCA_036381635.1 Lacipirellula sp. | reverse complement strand
TGCTAGGGGCGTCTGTCAAGCTCCGAAATAGCTCATCACACATTCTGTCCTCGGCCTGAATGGCCGTTGCTTCGAAAACTTGTCACGCCATGTCGCCTCCACTTGATTACGTGGTCGTCGGCGCCGGCATGTTCGGCGCCGACTTCGCGCGGTGCGCGGCCGACGCGGGTCGCCGCGTGCTGGTCGTCGATCGTCGACCTCATATCGCCGGCAACTGCTACAGCGAGAACGTCGCGGGGATCGACGTCCACCGCTACGGGCCGCACATCTTCCACACGCGCGACGCCGGCGTCTGGGCATTTGTGAACCGATTCACCGAGTTCAATCACTACCGCCACCGCGGCGTGGTACGCCACGGCGAGCGGCAGTTCTCGTTTCCGATCAACCTGCAGACGCTGCACGAACTGTGGGGCGTGAAGACTCCTGAAGAAGCAGCGCGGCGACTGGAAGCGGCGCGGGAGAAATCGGACGAGGACAACCTCGAAGCCTGGATCGTCGGCCAGGTCGGCCGCGAGTTGTACGAGCTGTTCGTTCGCGGCTACACGGCCAAGCAGTGGGGCCGCGATCCCAGCGAGTTGCCGGCGTCGATCATCAAGCGGATCCCGATTCGGCTCACCTGGGACGACAACTACTTCGACGACGAGTATCAGGGCATCCCACGCGACGGCTACACGCGGATGTTCGAGAACATGCTCGACCATGAGAGCATCGAGTTCGAGACCGGCGTCGATTTTTTCGAGCATCGCCGCGAACTAGAAAAGTCGGCGTCACGGCTCGTTTACTCCGGCAAGATCGACGAGTTCTTCGACTATCGGTACGGCGAGCTCGACTACCGCTCGCTGCGGTTCGAGACGGTTGAATTGACGGGCGATTTTCAAGGCGCGTCGATCGTCAACTACACAGCCGCCGACGTGCCGTACACGCGGATTGTCGAGCACAAGCACTTCGCGATGCAGCAGATCGACCGGACGGTGATCACCTACGAGCACCCGCAGTCCTACGAGCGCGGACGCGAGCCGTTCTATCCGATACGCGATTGGCGGAATACCGCCGTCTATGACCGCTATCGGCGGTTAGCGGACGCGACCAGCGTGATCTTCGGCGGTCGACTGGGGACTTATCAGTACTTCGACATGCATCAAGTTGTCGGCCAGGCAATGGCTACGGCCCGGCGCGAACTTGGGAGCCAGGAGCTGGCTATACGCGCCGCGTGACCGAGTCTCGCTTCCGCAAGGAGTCGAACGTGCGAAGCAACCTGATCCTCGCAACAGTCGGCGACGAGTCGGTCCACCGGACCTGGCTTGCCGGCGGCGAGCGCGCGTTCGACCTAGGCCTCATTTACTTTGGCGATCAGCCGGACCGCTTCGCCGAGGACGCCGACTACTATTTCGTCCGCAAAGGGATCAAATACTCCCTGCTGCACGAAGCGGCGCGAGCCCTGGGACCTGCGCTGCGGCATTATGACTTCGTCTGGATGCCGGACGACGACGTTGCCGCGGACGCTCGCTGTATCAACAGACTCTTTCAAACGGCGGGCGAATACCGGCTGGCCGTCTGTCAGCCCGCGGTCGGCCAGGGCGACGTTTCGTTCAAGACGCTCCGCGCTCAGCCGGGGTATTTGCTTCGCTACTCTCGATTCGTCGAGATTATGTGCCCGGTCTTTAGCCGTGAAGCGCTGGCCCGAGTGCTGCCGACGTTCACGTTCAACGTTTCGGCGTGGGGCTTGGATTGGCTGTGGGCGTCGATGTTCAGCGAAGCGGAAATGGCCGTTATCGACGCGGCGCCGGTGCACCACACACGGCCCCTTTCCTCAGGCGGCGTGCATGGACGCCTTGCCGCCATGGGAGTTGATCCCTTCGAAGAGCTGCAACGTCTCACACAGCAACACGGCCTCAATGATCTGCGATTTCAACGTGCCACCTGCCGGGGAACCGCACGACTGCGGGGCATTCGGCTCGACGGCGAGCGCGTGTGGACGCGCTCGTGGTTGTCGAGCATGCTTGGGCGACGGGCGGCCTAGCATTTAGCCCCCGGTCACTGACCGGGGCTACGTGAGGGGCATCGACTCGCTGTCACGCGGCGCCGCGGCGAAGGGCGGCGCCCGCCTTGGCGACGCCATGCTTCGCGGCCCAGCCCGACAGGCCCCAGTAGCGCCGCAGCCCTAGCGTCGTCCGTTCCCACAAAGGGAGCGTGCAGGCATCCGCCGGCAGGGCTCGCTCGGAGAACCGGCGATAGCGAGCGAGAATCTCCGGCGACGTGCGGTCCAGGTACCGCCGCTGCGTCCAGAACGCGTAGTGCCCGAACAAGGCCTGCGT
>DASVCM010000379.1:0-4967 GCA_036381635.1 Lacipirellula sp. | reverse complement strand
GCCCAGGAAGGCGACGCTGCTGAACTCGCCAGCCAGAAACAGAGGCGCCGCGTCGATGAGCGTGACGGTCGTCGTGGGATCGAATTGGAGATCGTCCAGGTCGAGCTCCAGTTTCGCGCCGTCGATGATGGCCCCCGCTGGGGTTGTGATGGGCACGACGCCAGTGGCGTCAGTCTTGTAGGAAAAGGTGATGCTCGAGTGACTCGCCGAAAGGTCGCCGGCGGTCAAGGTGAAGCTGCCGTCGGACCCGACGATCGACACCTTCGCTTGCCGGCTGGCTCGAGTAGGTTCGTTGTCCAAGATTAGGCCCCGCGCATTGATGTTTCCGCCTTCCAGACGAAGCTCGCCGGTGGCGCCCGACGCCGACATGTATAGGTTGTGGAAGGTGAGGCTGCCCTGCACGACCACCAAGCCGTTGCCGTCGATCGCTACCGGAGGATTCTCGGTCTCGCCGCGCGACGGCCCAAAGCTGCCGATGCGGAAGTCCTGGCGGGAAAGAATCCCTTCGTCATTGAGCCGGCCGCAGCGAACCCGGGCATCCGGCCCAATGAGCATGTAGCCGCGATCCCGTTCTCCCACCACGATGCCGTCGGCGAGCAGGTCCGAGGCGCCGTTCATGATGAGCTCGCCGTCGCCGGTGGAGGGGTCCATTTCATGCCCCGGAAAGCCGCCGACGTGAGCCGTGGCCCGCTGGCCGAGGATGAGCCGATTGGTGCCGAGCACCGTCAGCGTGGCGCCGAATTCGCCGGGCGCCGGCGGAGCGCCGCCGTTCATCACCAGCCGCCCCATGCTTGGTGGAATCCCGCTCGGGGCCGTACCGGCTGCGTTGAAATGGGGCGAGTCGCCGGGGAACAGGTGCCACATCGAGAAGTGCGAGCCGAACGACGAGCCGGCGTTGATTTCCGCGGTCTTGAAGTTGTTAATGTGGTACCAGGTATTGCCGTAGCCGGCGATGGGCGCCAGCGGCGGGTTCACCGGCGGGACGGCGGACGGGTCGCTCCAGTTGGCCGGATTGCCGAAGTCTCCCGTCGCCCCGGGCGGATTGAACGTAATTTCACGGAACGGCTCGGCCTGGACGAGCTGAGCCAGTCCCAAGGCGCCTAACACGATCATTGCTGCCGATCGGAGTATCATGTTGCAAACTGCAGATGAGTCTTGAAATTGCCCATCTCTCATTTCGGCACGAGGTCGCGCATTTGGACTTCGTCGACCTCTTGAACATTACCTTCGCTGAAGGCAACTAAACGCGTTCCATCGACGCCAGTTTTCTCGTAAGCGATAACGCCCTTGGAATTCGGCGGCAGAACGATGACAAGCGGCTGGCCATCGCGTTCGGAAACGTATAGCTCGTCAACGCTCGCTAGCTTCATCGCCTCCAGATTCAAGCCCATCTTGCCAATGGTCTGTTTGAGCTCCTGCTCGTTTTTCGGATACCGCCCCAAATCTCTGGCGGCCTTGTTATATAAGCTGGCGAGCAACTGGATATGCGATATCTCGCCATCGCCAGACGTTTTCGAGCCGGGGCCGCAGCCAAGCGGCGCCGCCGCCGCGACCATGAACGCTCGAAGTACAAGTCGGCGATTCACTCGCACTACAGCGCCCCCAAATCGACGACTTGCCCGTCGGCCCGATGCGCTAGTTCATTGAACAATTCCGGATCGATGTCAAAACGAATCGTCTGGACGGAGGCGTCGGCGAACCCGACATTCAATGTTTGGGGATGAGCCGATCCAAACCGATAGCCCGGATGGTTAGTATCCTTTTCGGCTTGCGTCACATCGCGGTCGCCTTGAACCATGCACATGGTCGACCGGAGCGTATCGGGATCCCAGCCGTCGGTCCAGCCGCGGTCGTCGTCGTGAAAGTTACCGGTGTCGTACTCGCTCGGCTGCAAGAATTTCTCGCCGAGGACCATCGTATTGCTGGCTCCGTCGGATATCTGGGCGAACGAAATCTTCTCGTAGAAGCCGGTGATAACTTCATCGCCGGGAAATTTCACGACAAGATTGCCGCGAACGATGACGCCCCAAAAGCCATAATAGTTCCCAGTTCTTTCTAGATGAACCCTTGTCCTTAGGGCATTGAAAGTCGGGGGGTGTGTCGGCGCGAACGGCAGGGGCCCGCCCCAGAATTCGTTGCGCCCCAAGGTGTAACGGTCGCACCCTACATAATCAAAGCCCGAAACCTGAACGTTGGGATTCGGATCGTCCTCGTCCAGCGGAGGAATCATCTCGGATCGCGTCCGGCCGGGAACGGCCGCCGCGTAGTCCATCAGATACGACCCGTCGTCAAAGAAAGCGTTTTTAGTCGGGCGCCGTCGCGACGGGCAGCTGTACATAGGAACCGGCGTCTCCTTCAGCACATCGAAGTCCTTGACGTTATAGATCTGTTGTCCCTCCGCGTACGGAAGTATCTGAAACGCCCAGCTCAACCCCTGCTTTTCCGGACCGTAGGGAGCGCCGCCGGTATTGCTGGCTCCGCCTACTCGGTAGTACGCGAACACTGGCCACGTGGAACTGCCGCCGCTCGGAAACGCGCCCAGCGCTGACTCATGGTTGTGCATCGAGAGCATCATTTGCTTCACTTGATTGACGCACTGGGTGCGGCGCGCCGCCTCCCGCGCCGCCTGCACCGCGGGCAACAGCAGCGCGACCAGTACGCCGATGATCGCGATCACCACCAGCAGTTCCACCAGCGTGAACGCCTTCCGCCGGGCGGCGCCCTTCCTTGAATCAGCCAATTCAAGCGTCTCCGAAACAACCGTGTGGTCCAACCAGTTAGCCATGATTCAAATCCTCATGACCGCCCTCGCGACCAACCTCATGGCCGGTCGTCGTATGGCGAAAACTTGTCGGCGGCGACTTCAAAATATCCGCCCGCAGACTGCCAACGAGCGGCGAACTCGGTGAGCCAACATGAAGCCGATATTGCCGATTAAATCGGCGGCCAGCCGCCCCTACGGCTGGCCGCCTTATTCCTTTCTCGTTCCTTGCAAACTGTCCATGGCGACTATCGACGACGAGCGCCGACGACGGCGGCCAAGCCTCCTAATGCCAAGACCGCCAGCGACGACGGCTCGGGAATCCTCGTCAGCAATATGTCTCCCGTCGGGACGTCGTCGTAAATCAGCCCGTACGTCGAGGGATCCGACACCCCCAGCATGTTCAACACGCCAAACCTATGGACCGAGCCGTCGGTCAGGTTGGCCAGTTGCCCGGGTCGTGCGTCGAACAACCGCATCCGCTGGCCGAACGGCAATTCGCCGAAGCTGGTGAGATCCACGGTCAGCTCGGCGTTGTTGTAGAGGATCGCGTCGCGGGCGTTCATCGGCGAGACGCCGAACTGGTCCGCGACAAAGATAAAATGATTCCTCACCTCGCCGTTCTGGCTGTTGGCGATGATATCGTCGGAGGACCACAATGCTTCCGAGCCGACCATTCGCATGATCGACGACCGCTCGATGCGATGCGTTTCGACGCTCGAGTGCAGGGCCTCGGTCAGGTAGATCGAGCCGCTGCCCGAAACGGTCACCTCGCTGTCGCCGCCGTTGGGGGCGAGAAACATGAGTCGGCCGGTCATCGAGCCTTCGACATTGATGACGCCGCTTCCGGTGAACTCCGGCGGGCCGCCGAAAAAGCCGCCAAACTGACCGATCCGCCAGACAATCGTGTCGGCGTTCAGCCTGGCGGGCCGGCCGATGTTCAGCACGCCATCGGCCCGCTCGCCGACGAAGCCGGTGTCGGGCGATCCGCCTGCCGAGTTGATGTTGATCGTGCCGCCGGTGAGGTTCACCGTTCCCAGGCCCGTGTGATTGGCCGTGTGGCCGCCCAGCGAGAACCCTTGGGGGAAGCTTCCGGTGACGTTGATGTTCAGCGTGCCGCCCGACATGTTGAATGTTCCTACCGACGCATCGCCCACAATGAGGCCGTTGATAGTCGTCGTGCCGGTGGTGAATTCGGCGGTCAGTCCGTTTTCAACGATGTGGACGTCTCCATCCGCCGTGGGCGCCATGTCATCGGCCCAGTTCGTCGCCACATTAAAGTCATTGCTGGTACTCGCGTCGAATTGAATGTTGGCTGCATAGCTCACGCTGGCGACGATCCAGCCGGCGTACAGCGCCAAAGCGGGCGCCGTCAGTAACAGTCTCTTCATTAGTTCTCCCTCCCCAGAATCAGAAACAACGGTGTAGAATCAGAACCACGGTTGCTCTACTTCTCTGATCAACTTGCTATCGGCGCTTTGGGACACAGCAGACCCTTGGCGACCTACGAATGCGCACAGTGTCATATCCCCCTTCTGCGGGATCAATCAACCTGACAAGGGGACGAATGAGAACCTGATAAGAGCTGCGTCGGGACATCATGCCTGCGCAAAAGCTGGCCTGCATTATTAGCTGATAGCGGCTGGAAGCCAAATCTTACGGAAATGACGGCCGAAAATCTCCCGCGAGTTCGCCCGCGGCGGCTGGGTCCTGTCGACGTAACCTGATGACGGTTTGGGAGTTAAAGACGGCCGACTCCTAGCCGCCGGTCGTTCCCCTGGGGTCTATGGAAGCAAACTTTCGTCCGGGCTTGTCACGCGTGCCGTAAGATTTCACTGCCAAACGCTCTTTACCTAGAGAAGACGCATGTCGGCAAACTCCTCTTCCGAAACCGACGATCTTGTCACCCTGATGACGAAGTTTCAGGGCCGGCTCTACGTTTACATCCTCTCGCTCATTGGCGACCCCAACGCCGCCAACGACGTGCTGCAGGAAACCAATATTGTCTTATGGAAGGAATCGGCGCAGTTCATTCCCGGCACAAACTTTAAGGCTTGGTCCTTTCGGATCGCCCACTTTCAGTGCATGGCGTATCGCCAGCGACGTCTGCGAGACAAGGTTCTGTTCAACGACCAGGTCATCGCCGCGCTGGCGTTCGAGGCGAAAGAGATCGATGACGCCTATGATGACCGGGCCCTCGCCCTGG
>DASVCM010000378.1:0-3854 GCA_036381635.1 Lacipirellula sp. | reverse complement strand
GTGGCGCCCGATCGGGCGCCGACGGTCCAGATCATCGATCCGGCGCAAGACCTGGCAGTTCTCCCGGAAGCGAAGATCGACATTGCGATCAACGCCGAAGATGATTTGGCGGTGCAGGCGGTGAGCCTGGGCGTTGCGCCGGTAAGCCAACCAGATCAAGCGCCGGCGCGGATCGAGCTTGACAAGGGCGGCGAGCAGCCCGAGCGGGGCCCGCAGGCGATTACCTACGCGCTGGAATTGTCGAGCCTTGCGCCGCCCGCGGGGACGGAACTGCAGGTGGTTGCCCACGCGAGCGACTACGCCGGCCAGGAAACAATCGGCGTTCGGCCGCTGCGGTTGCGCATCATTTCGCGTGACGAGTTCCTTCGCCGCGTCGACGGCCTAACCAAGCGGCTAACGACGACGCTCGAACGGTCATTGGCGATTGAGCGAGAGTCGCGAACGCGCGTCGGACAACTCCTTGGCGAGCCGACGGCTTCGTATGGCAGCGGGATCGCGAGCGCCGCCTCGCTGCAGCGACAGGTCGGGCAAACGCTGGCCGGAAGTCCGGCGTCGGCGGTTCAACTCGCCGAAGGGCTTGCGGAGGAATACCGGCGCAACCGCTGGCCCGACGAGCACGCTCTGGGACATATCGAATCTGTACGCGTCATTCTCAATAACCTGGTAACCGGTCCGCTTGCCGCCGCCGAAGAAACCCTGACCAATGTAACCCGCGCCGCGCAATCGTCGGCTGACCGTGAAGGACTTCGCGATAAGCACCGCGAAGCGCTATTGGACGTCCGCACGAGACAGGATGAAGTGCTCGTGGCGCTGGCGGCTCTGATCCGGGACTTAGCACAAGTGAGTGAGATTCAGCAATTCCAACGCGACCTGGCCGAGTTGAAGCGCGGGCAGGCCGAACTCTTGAGCGAGACCGAAGCGCTGGCCCGGGCTGCCTTGCTGAATACCGATGAGCTTACAAGCCAACAACGGCTGGCTCGGCAGCAGGCTGTCGGCAGACAACGACAACTGGCCGGCAGCCTGGCTGCGACGCTCGGTCGCATGAAGCAGTCAAGCGCTAGTCTTGCAGCGAGCAAGTCGACGGACGCCCTTAGGCTTCAAGCCGCCCTTGCGGCGGCGGAGCAATCACAACTTCAAGGGCGGATTCGCGAAGCGGCCGATCAGCTCGCCGCGGCGCGGTTCGGCCAGGCGACCAGCGCGCAGCGAGCCGTCGTCGAGCATTTGCAGCAGGCGCTCGACCAGATGGCCGAGGGCGGCGACCGCGCCGCGATGGACCGATTGGCAGCGTTAAAAAGTGCCGAGCGGCGGCTGGACGCCATCCGTGAAGCAGTGAATTCCCTGCCGGCCGAGCCGGCGCCACGAGCAACGGCTGAATTGGCCCAGCAGACTAGGCAGCTCGCCGAAGACCTCGAGCAAATCCGGGCCGACGCCGCCGCCCAGTCAGCTCGCACAGCCGCTGAGCGACTGACGGGCGAGGCCTCGCCGGAATCACAACGCTCCGCTCGGCAAACGCTCGAGGACGCACAACGGCAACTGGCCGCCGAGCGCCGCCGCCACGAGGCGTTGCTTTCCAAGCTGAAGGCGGATCGCCGCGACGCCCTCCGGGCGGCCGCAGTGCAGCAGGCGCCCATCGATCAGGCCGCGCCTAAACGGGGCGCGAAGCCCGGCAAATCAAGCGCCGCGACCGTCGCTACGACGGCGCCGGTTGACCGCGCCGCCGTAAGCAAGCTTGTGAAAGACCTCTGGGGCCGCCTGCCTGAGCGACAGCGCGAGGAACTGCTGCAGCCGCTAAGCGAAGAATTCCTGCCGGAGTACGCGGAGGAGATCGAAGAGTACTTCCGCGTCCTGGCCGAAACGGCCGCGGATGGCGACGGCGAGGAGAACCAACCGTGATTGTGCGCGTTGTCTGCTGCTGCGCCGCATTGGCGATTGGTCATGTCGCCGGCGCCCAAGAGCCGCTGTTCTCGCAAGCCGCGCTGATCACGCCGGAAACTCAAGCAGCGATCGACCGCGGGCTCGAGTACCTTGCGAGCCGACAACTTGAGGACGGCTCGTTTGGAACGACGGGCAACGGCCGGAACGTCGCCGTCGTCGGACTTGCGGGGATGGCGTTTCTCGCCCAGGGGAGCACGCCGGGCCGCGGCCTGTATGGCGAGAATATCGAGCGCTCGATCGACTTCCTCCTCGACAACACTGCGGACAGCGGCTTGATCGCCGCGCCGGAAGGCGCCGCCCGCGGGCCGATGTACGGCCACGGCTTCGCCCTGCTGTTTCTTTGCGAGGTCCACGGCATGACCGACCGTCCCGCGCTGCGCGACCGTATCGCGCGGGCGGTGGAGCTGATTGTCGCGTCGCAAAATCGCGAAGGGGGGTGGCGTTACGAGCCCGTGCCGCGCGACGCGGACGTGTCGGTGACGGTCTGCCAGGTGATGGCCCTCCGCGCCGCGCGGAACGCGGGGATTGCCGTGCCGCGGGAAACGATGGACCGCAGCATCGCGTATGTGAAGCAGTGCCAGAACGCCGACGGCGGCTTCCGCTATATGCTCAACGACGGGCCGCCGAATAGCGGATTCGGCCGCACGGCAGCGGGTGTGGTGGCTCTGTACAATGCGGGTCTCTACGAAGGCGCGGAGATCACCGCGGGGCTGGATTACCTCTCCGCGCGGATTCCCACCGCGGAGGCCGGCGAGGACGAGGCGTATTATTTCTACGGCCACTACTACGCCGCGCAGGCGATGTGGCACGCCGGCGGCGAGCGCTGGGCTGCGTGGTACCCGGCCATCCGCGACGAGCTGCTGGCTCGCCAGCGCGAGGAGGGCGACTGGATGGACCCCGTGTCGCCGGAGTACGGCACGGCGATGGCCTGTATCATCCTGCAAACGCCGAACAACTATTTGCCGATCCTTCAGCGATGACGCGCCGCTTCGGACATACTTACGTCGCCGTCAACGCAGTTCTAGCGGTGGCGCTCACGATACAGCTTCCCGCCGCTGGGGCGCCGTCGGAGGAATCGCGTGAATTGGTGCAGTTGGGCGCGGCGCCCGTGGAGGCGCAGCTCGAAGCGATTGGCGCCGACGGCTTTCTCCGGCTGCGCGACGCCGAGGGCGCCTTGATCGAAGCGCCTCGCGAAGGACTTGTTCGCTGGTCCTCGCCGGCGCCGATTCGCTCGCGCGACGTCTTGCTGCTCAGCGACGGCAGCCTCCTCGCCCTGGCGCCGGCATGGAGTTCTCGGCCGTCGTTCACCGTCGACGGGGAACGGGGCGAAGCCAGAACGAGGCGCGTCGGTCGCGCGACTGTTGAACGATCGAACCTGACCGCCTTGATGCTAAAGCTGCCGGCGGACGAGCTGCAAGCGGCCGCCATGATCGACAGAGTTCGCGAGATGCAACGCCGCAGCGATGCGGACCAGCTACTGCTCGATAATGGCGACGTGGTCTCGGGAAAAGTGCTTCACCTTGGAGGCGAAAAAGATGGCGACGACAATCAGATCGCCTTCCAGGCCGGCTTCGGTCCGGTCGAACTTCCGATGGAACGCATTCGGGCGGTGGTGTTTGGCGGCGACAACTCCACGTCGGAATCAAGCCAAGCGACTCAACCTATGCTGATCGTCGGCTTGGACGATGGCAGCCTAATCGCGGCTACTCGTCTCGGCGCCGAAAAGGATCGTCCACTGATCCACAGTACAGCGCTGGGGCCCCTCAAGGCAGGCAGGGTCGACCAGGTCGTCTTTCTCCAAACTCTGGGCGGCCGCGTGGTCTATCTGTCCGATCTGGAGCCTGCTTTCTACAGTCACGAGCCGTATCTGGAGCTTCCCTGGCAGTACCAGCGCGATCGCAATGCGCTCGGCCGGCCAC
>DASVCM010000377.1:0-7688 GCA_036381635.1 Lacipirellula sp. | reverse complement strand
AAGAGCAAGGGCACCTTCGTCGCGGCGCGCACCTACCTGAATCATCTCGATCCGTCCTATCTGCGGTATTTCTACGCGACGAAGTTGTCGTCGCGGGTGGATGATCTCGATCTGTCGATCGATGAGTTTGTCGCTAAAGTGAACACCGATCTGGTGAACAAGCTCGTGAACCTCGCGAGCCGCACGGCGAAGTTCGTCGAGAAGACCGGGCTTTCCACGAAGTATCCGGATGACGGCGGCCTGTTTGTCGCAGCAGCGGCCGCCGGCGAGGAGATCGCCGCCGCCTATGAGGCTTGCGACTACAGCAAGGCAACGCGGCTGATCATGGCGCTCTCCGATCGGGCCAATCCGTTCGTCGAAGAGAACAAGCCGTGGGAGCTGCGCAAGGACGAGGCGAAGGCTCAACAGTTGCAGGATGTCTGCACGATTGCCCTCAACTTATTCCGGCAGCTCGCCATCTACCTCGCGCCGGTGTTGCCGAAACTCGCTCGTCAGGCGGGTGAGCTGCTCAATGATCCAATCACCAGTTGGAAGCAAGCCGCGACGCCGCTCGTCGGCAAGCCGGTCGCCAAGTTCAGCCACATGCTCCAACGCGTCGAAGAAAAGGACCTCCACGCCATGATCGAAGAAAGCAAACAAGAAGCCGGCGCCGCCAGCGTCGCCGCAAGCACCCCGTCGGCGCTGACCGCTTCCGCGGTCCCCGGCGCCGGCGCTGACCAATGGAACGACGCCGGCAACGCGCTAGCCGCCGAACCCCTTGCCCCCGAGTGCACCATCGACGACTTCACGAAGGTCGACCTCCGCGTCGCCCGCATCGTCTCCGCCGAGGAGGTGCCCGAAGCCCGCAAGCTGCTCAAGCTGCAGCTCAGCCTCGGCGGCGGCGTGACCAAGCAAGTCTTCGCCGGAATCAAGGCCCATTACGAGCCGCAGCAACTCGTCGGCCGGCTGGTCGTGTGCGTCGCCAACCTCGCGCCGCGGACGATGAAGTTCGGCGTGAGCGAAGGGATGGTCGTCGCCGCCGGCGCCGGCAATGAAGCGTTCCTCCTCACCCCCGACGAAGGCGCCCAACCCGGCATGCGGTTGCACTAACCCATTTAGCCCCCGGTCACTGACCGGGGGCTAAGTGTGCGATCAATTGGAGAGAAACCGCTCCAGTCGCCGCTGGAGCGCCTCGCGCTTCCGCACGCCGGTCTGGCATTCCCACACCACCAGCACGCTCCATCCCGATCGGCGGAGCTTGCGGAGGTTGCTGCGGTCGCGAGTGACATTCCGCGAGAACTTCGCCTGCCAATACTCGACGCGCGAAGCCGGCGTCGACTGCCCTGCTCCGCAGGCGTGCCGATGCCAGAAGCAGCCGTGCACGAAGATCGCCTTCCCCAGCCGCGGCAGCACCAGGTCCGGCTGTCCCGGCAAGTGGCGATTGTTCAGCCGGAAGCGGTAGCCCAGCCCATGCACCAGCCGCCGCACGACCAGCTCGGGCGTCGTGTCGCCGCTCTTGACGCACCGCATGATCCGGCTGCGCTCAGCGGGGGTGAATTGGTCCATGGAGAGTTCAGAATTCAGGGTTCAGAAACGCGGAAATCAGGGTCAATGTTGGCAACGGGACATCGCTAAGTTGGCGCCGCGACCAGCTTCTTTTCACTGAACCCTGAACCCCGAACCCCGAACCCTTCGTACGCTGGCGTCAACATCTGCCGATCAATCCACTCAATTACCGGCACGCACACCGCATCGCCGAAGCCGAACAGCGCCTGGATCGTATTTTCCGGAAGCACGAAATCGCCGGCGCCTTGCAGCCGGGCGTATTCCCGCGGCGTCATCCAGCGCATGCGAACGTTGCCACGATCGGCGACGATAGCGATCTGCTTCGCGCTGCCGCCGCGCGGCGTCCGCAAGCAGCCGGCCACGCCGTCGAACCGGACTTCCATTCGCTGCTGACCTTCCCGCACGCGGCGAAACGCCGTCATCACGTAGGGACCGCCGGCTTGTTCGCAGAGAGCCTCCACCTGGCGGCGATGGCGGTCAAACATCATCGCCGAGTGGCGTGCAACCTCCCCTTCATCCCACCAGGCCTGCGAGTCGTCGACATCGATCACGTCGATTAGCTTGGGCGACTTCGATCGTGGGTTTCCGCAGTCTACCGTCGCCCAACCGGTCGCTGGCTCAATCGTTTCCATCGCCGCCAGCAATCGTGCGGGCCGCAATCGATCCGCACTCGCGACCGAGCGCCGCCACGCGCCATTCAATAACTCAGCCTCCGATTCTCTAACGATAACCGGCGGCGCAAGCAGCTCCGACTGATATCCAACGATGAACAATCGCGGCCGGCTCTGCGGTACGAACCAGCAGGCGTCGATGATGAAGCTGTCGACCCAGTATCCAAGTGCGGCCAGCTCGTCGATTGCGGTAGCGAAATCGCGGCCGTCATGCGAAGTCAGAAATCCCGGCACGTTCTCCAGCAGCACCATCGACGGTCGCTGCCGGCCAAGCTGTTCGATCACTTGCAGAAAGCCGAACAGCGCCCCAGACTGCTCGCCTGCCAGCCCGCGCCGCTTACCCGCGAGCGACATGTCGGTGCAAGGAAACGACGCCGTCGCCAGAAATGGCCGCCCAGGAATTCGCGCCAGCACGTCATCCACGGCCCACACATCTCCCTGATGGTAGTGTTCCGCCGCGGCGTCGCCGTAATGGCCGACGTACATCTGCCGCTTCTTGGCGTCGATGTCGTTGGCGTACACGCAGCGCCAACCGCTGCGGCGCAGGGCCTCGTACACCAGCCCGATGCCTGCGAAGAACTCGCAAAATGTCTTTTCGCGTCGTGCGTGCTGCATGCGTGCGTCCGTTCTGAATCCGGCGGCAGTTAGCTTGCATTATAAGGGACCCCTATATAGCCCGGCCATCCTGGCCGGGCGAGGTCTCAGGTCTTTTGGGCGGGGCGCCGAGCCAGGATGGCTCGGCTTTATAGTATGTCGGCACGTTGTCGACGGGCACGCGGTTGGGCTACGATAAACGCGCCTGCGCCGCTCGTACGCTTCGTTCAAGGGACTCCGCGATGAACATTCTCTCGACTCGCGCCGTGCTGTTGGCGCTGCTGATTGTCGTCGGTCCGATGAACCGGCTCGCCTCGGCGGCCGACGCCGCCGACGCGCCTGCCAGGCTCGGCGCTAAGCCAATTCCCGAGTTCACGCTCAACGACCACACCGGCGCTAAGCGATCACTCTCCGAGTGGAACGATCGCGAGGTGATGGTCGTCGTCTTCCTCGGCACGGAATGCCCGCTGGCGAAGCTCTATGGCCGGCGGCTCGCCGAGCTGGACGAAAAGTACGCGAAGCGCGGCGTGCAGATCATTGGCATCAACTCGAACCAGCAGGACACGCTCCAGGAGCTTGCCGGTTACGCCAACAAGTTCGATATCAAGTTTCCGCTGCTGAAAGATCCTGGCGCCCAGGTGGCCGACCAGTTCGGGGCCACGCGCACGCCCGAGGCGTTTGTCCTCGATCGGCAGCGCATGATCCGCTACCACGGGCGGATCGACGACCAGTACGGCGTCGGCGCCGCCCGCAAACGCGCGACGAAGACAGAGCTGGTCGACGCGGTCGAATCGCTGCTTGAGGGCAAGCCGGTGAGGGTTGCGGTCACCGAGCCAGTGGGCTGCCTTATTGGCCGCCGCGACGTGAACAGGGGGGCCGGGGACGGCCCGGCTCGCGTGACGTATGCCAAGCATATCGCCCCCATCCTGCAGAATCGCTGCGCGCACTGCCACCGCGAGGGCCAAATCGCCCCCTTTACGCTCACCGAGTACGCCGATGTCGCGGCCTGGTCGGACATGTGTCTGGAGGTGATCGACGAAGGCCGCATGCCGCCGTGGAGCGCGAACCCAGCGCACGGCGAATTTGCCAACGATGCGCGATTAACCGGCGAAGAAAAGGAATTGTTCCGCAAGTGGGTTGAGGCCGGCGTCCCAGAAGGCGATCCCGCGGACCTCCCAGCGCCGCGGCAGTTCGTCGACGGCTGGCAAATCCCCAAGCCCGACGTCGTTTACACGATGCCCGAGGAGTTCGTGGTTCCTGCCACCGGCGTCGTCGAGTATCAGCATTTCGAAATCGATCCCGGTTTCACCGAGGACATGTGGGTCAGCGGCGCCGAAGCTCGTCCGGGCAACCACGAAGTGGTTCATCATCTCATCCTGTTCTACGTCCCGCCCGGTCGCGAGCGCCGACCTGAAGACGCCCTGTTCAACGCGATCGCCGCCTTCGCTCCAGGCATGCCGCCGATCGCCGGCCCCGAGGAATATGCGTTGAAGATTCCGGCGGGCTCGAAGCTCGTGTTCCAGGTCCATTACACGCCCAACGGCGCCGCGACGGCCGACCGCAGCCAGGCCGGGTTGATCTTCGCCGACCCCGCCAAGGTGCGCAAGCAAATCTACATTGAAGCGGGAATCAACCCCAAGTTCCTCATCCCGCCGGGTCATCCCGACTATGTCGTCACCGCGCAGCAACGATTCCACCGCGACACGATGCTGTACACGCTCACGCCCCACATGCACTATCGAGGCAAATCGTTCCGCTTCACGGCCAAGTATCCGGACGGCACGGAGGAAATCCTGCTCGACGTGCCGCGCTACGACTTCAACTGGCAAATCATCTATCTGCTGAAAGAGCCGAAGCGGATGCCGGCGGGGACGGTAATCCACCTGGAGGCGCACTACGACAACTCGGCGAACAATCCGCTGAATCCCGATCCGACGGCGATGGTCCACTGGGGCGATCAAACGTGGGAAGAGATGATGCTCGGCAGCATGACCGTCAGCGACGCCGACCAGGATCTGCGGACCGAACCGCCCGAGGTCGAGCCGATCAAGCCCGCATCGGAAGGCGACAAGGGCGAATATCGCGTCTCGTTCCGCTATCGCCCCACGCCCGACGATATCGAGTTGCCGCGGCCGCTGAAGGCGGTCTTCCTCGCTGGTGACTTTAATGGCTGGAAGATGAACGCCCACGCATTCGACGGACCTGATGGCGAGGGCTTCTACCACACGCAGGTTTCGCTGCCCGCGGGACGATATGAGTACAAGTTTGTCCTCAATGGCAAGGTGTGGAAAACCGACCCGGCGAGCCGCGAGAATACGCTCGAATACAAGAACAGCGTGTTAATCGTGAAGTAAGCAACTTGCGCGGTTTGCGCAACTGTTCACGCTTAGTTCATCTCGCGTATTCCTTGCGCTGTCTTGCGTTGCGTGGTTTCCCGCAGGCAACACGGCGCCGCTGCGATTCGCGCCTCTGCGCAAACTTTCCGCTATCGCTATTGCGTTGGCACTTGCCGCTGGTTTAGCCTTTTAGACGCTAAGAGTTACCTGCCTCGATCCCCGTTTGCGTCATCGCGCACTTCACCACGAAGGGCGCGCCGACGTCCTTCCTTTGCCGGGCATGCCAGTGGCGGCGGCCGGCGCGGGGATCACCCACCTCGGAGGATTCTTTGATGACAAGCATGGGAAACTATCGCAAGGCGCGCGGTTTCACGCTTGTGGAGCTCCTGGTCGTGATCGCGATCATTGGCTCGCTGGTGGCGCTGCTGCTGCCCGCGGTCCAAGCGGCTCGCGAAGCCGCGCGGCGCAACACGTGCCTTAACAACATGAAGCAGATCGGCTTGGCCGTGCAGGCCCATCACGATTCAGCTCAGCAGTACCCCATGGGCCGCGACAACACCGTGCAGAGCTCTGTCTCCTGGGCCTTTCGGTTGCTCCCCCACATGGAGCTGAACAATGTCTACACGGCGTTCCAGAAGAGCTTCCGCGTGGACGCCGACGAGAACGCCATGGCCATGCGGACGCCCGTCGACGTCTACGCCTGCCCCAGCCGTCGCGCTGCGGCCGCTGACCGGGACTTCGACAACAACGACCAACCGCCCGTCGTGAAATCCGCCGCTGCGCTGGGCGACTACGCCGCCAACGCCGGTACGGACTACATGAACGGCGTCATCAACGCCTCCGGCGGCGCCGACAACGGCCTGCGCGCCGACAGCCGCCCCAATCCGGCCGAGACGGGCCCGATCTACAGCTTCTCGAAGATCAGCGAGCGGATGGTGACCGACGGCCTGTCGAACACGATCGCCGTGGGCGAGAAGCACAAGCCGCAGAACCCCGAGAACACCGACCCCGAGATGCTTCATTACCATCAGGGCGACAACGCGTTCCTGGCCGGTGACTCGCCCCGCACGATCTTCGCGGAAACGAAAAGCGGCATCGCCACGGGACCCGACGATCCGTCGAACACCAAGTTCGGCAGCGAGCACAACGGGATCACGCACTTCATGTTCCTCGACGGCCACGTCAAGGCGCTGAAGAACGAGATCGACTACCAGGTGCTCACCGCCGCGGCTACCATCGCCGGCGACGAGATCGTGCCCGAAGACGCGCTGTAATGCGTTGACCACCCGGTAATTCTCACGCGACGCTCACTTAGCCCCCGGTCAATGACCGGGGGCTAATTCATGCGCCGCGTCGCAAAAGTCACAGCCACAGCATCAGCCGCCCCTCGAGCATGTCGGGCAGCGCCTTGCGGACCATCCGCTCAACGGCAGGGCCGCCGTAGCGGGTGCTTAGATGCGCCGCGATCACCAGTTCGTTCTTGAACCGGTCGCGACGCTCGACAAAGTCGTCCAGGTGCATGTGGCCGAACTTGTGGATCTTCTCCTTGCGGTGCTCCGGCGAGACGAACGTCATCTCGGCGATGAGGATCTTCGCCTCGTACATCGCCGGGCACGCGTCGAGCCCGGCCGGCGCTGTGTCGCCCGCGTAGGCCACCAGCGGCTGCCGCACTTCCTCGGCCACCTCGGTTCCGGCCATCCGCAGGTCGCGGATTTGATCTCCCGTCAGCTCTCGGTACTCCGCCTTGAGTTTCCGCCGGCGGTCCCACACAACGTAGCCGAGCGACGGCACCGTGTGCTTGGTGGCGCTCGCCGTCACGACTAGTTCGCGCGACAGCTCGATCTCATCCCCCGGCGCGACGCCGCGCAGTTCGCACGGCATCCGTCCGCGGTCGAGCCGCACGAAATTCCGGAGGATCTCGCGGATCGGCTCGATCGTCTCTCGCGGCGTATAGATGACCGGCGGCTCCATCTTCATCATCCGCCGCCGGGCGACGTACACCGGCAAGGCCGCGATGTGATCGAGGTGGCCGTGCGTGACCAGCCACGTCTCGGTCCCCATGAAGCCCCACGGCTGGGCGCCCAGGTCGAACCCCAGGCTCAGCTCCGGTAGCCGCCAGTAGCTTTGCACGGCCGCGCGCGAATAGCCCTCGATTGTGAGATTGCCGTGTTGGATCGTCCTTACCGGGGCGTTGTCAATCATCGCCCCAATGTAAGGTCGCCCAGCACAGGGCGAAAGTCGGCGAAACGGGCCTACCTGCATGGAAACGCCGCTTCTCTGCCAGTTTGGAGACGGGCAATCGTAGCTCGAACTCGCCGACGCTTTTATCTTGAAATGTTTGGCCGGCCGCCGAGAATAGAACCATGATTCTTTATGGGCGCATTGAGAACGGCGTTGTGGTGCTTTCAGAGACGGTCCCCCTGCCGGATGGGGCGCCGGTCACCATCTTTGTCCAGCCGCCAGCGCCACTCCATGACCGTCGCCGCATTAAACTACCTCTTGTCCCTTCACAGCATCCAGGAAGTCGACCGTTGACCGCCGA
>DASVCM010000376.1:0-13304 GCA_036381635.1 Lacipirellula sp. | reverse complement strand
AAGCGAACAGGTTAGTATGATTTGTGCAGCTTGCTCAGCCTTTGTTCTTCCCTTGTTCGTTAGGGGCTGGCGCTTGCTCGCTGCTTGCTCCGCCACTTGGGGCGGTTAGGAGCTACTTGGGTCGTCCTGGAGTTGCCGCCGAGGCCAGACGGCGCGGGCGGGAAGGGAATCGATGGCCTTAGTTGCTTATGCCATCTGGAGATAAGGAGAGTGCTCCCTCATGGACTCGAACCATGAACCTACTGATTAAGAGACAGTGGGCACGTTTGCGGAAATGCCGTCTTTTACCGTGTCGGCACGCTTCAGTAACTGTTCCCTTGCTCGCTCCTTGCTCGTCCCATGGGTTGACCGAAGACCTGCAGACTGGAAACCCATTCTCGGCTGAAAGAATGGCCCTGCGTTAAGTCGGAGCGCGCCAGTGCGGCCACTTGGCTTCGTCGGTTAGCGGCAACAAAGCTGGGCTTGGGGAAGTACTACAGCCTTCGGCGTCGGTTTAAGACCCTGTCGAGCCGAACTTTACTGGACCGGGATCAGAACTCCTGATTCGATGCCGTAAAACCTGCACGAGTGCTCTACTAAGCCCCAAGGCCAGCCAGTTTGTCGGGGTTTGCGGCTGCTCGGCGCGGGGAGTCTACACGCGGGACAGCTTGGCGGACCGACCAGTCGGAGCTGATTGTTATTCAAGCCGCGGCTGCGCTCTCCGCGACCTGACGCCCGATCCTCCGAAACCTAGTTCCCCTCCGTTAGCTAGATCCCATGCCTGTCGCGCGCCGAGAGCTAGTGCATCTCGGACAACGCGAGACGTTTCCCCTAGCGCGGGCAGGCTTCAGTGTGCGCCAAATTCGCAGCGGAGAAAATAGGCAGCGCCGCCGCGGACTTGCCACCAGACGCCGTGACTGCGGCAAGGTCGTCGGACCGTGCTCATGTCGGCGCGCCTTGTGTGCGGCTTGGCACACATCGAAACTGGATTGCGCGATTCGCCGATATTGCGAAGCCAATCCGGATGTATGACCGCCGCCGATCGCCGCCGCCGAGGAGGCTAAGCAGTCTTGCACGAGACCCGGCATTCGGAGAGATTTCGCTAAGAACCCTGAGCGTCGCAAACCGCTATTGATAATCGCCGCAGGGAATCTCGTCCCCCTGAACCAACTGGAGAACTCCCCAGATGCATCGGCTGCACATCATAGGCGGAAAGAATCATGGAAAGACGACTTTAATCGTCGAGCTCGTCCAAGAGCTGACAAAGCGAAACGTGCGCGTGGGCACGATCAAACATACGCACCATCGCCACGAGCTCGACGTGCCCGGGAAAGACTCGTACCGTCATCGACTGGCAGGCGCGGAGGTCGTCGGAATTCTGTCGCCGTCGATGAACGCCGTGTTCATGCCAAGGGCGGAGGCGGCCGCGACGCGCGATCCATACGAGGCGTTTGCACCGCTGTTCGCCGATTGCCAATGCGTACTTGTCGAAGGTGACGTGCAGGCGTCGTCGCCCAAGGTCGAGGTTTGGCGGGCGGAGCTGAGAACGCCGCCACTGGCCACGAGCGACCGGTCGATCATGGCCGTGGTTACGGACGATGCGCCGACCATTGCAGCAGCTAGGCTGGCGCGCTCAGACATCAAAGGCTTGGCCGATTGGGTGTTGGCGATGTTCTCGCCCACTCTCCGCTAGCAGCCACGGATTACCAAGGGCTGCAGGCGGATTCGGCGAAGCGACGCGCTGTCGTTGCCGCATTTTGGCGGTGCTGTCCGTCGGGACCGCCAGGCTTTAGGCGCCATGCGAGGATGACGTCAGGCGCGATCCCCATACGACGCCAAGCTGGCCGGCGGGCGAGACGGCGAGGGCAAGTCGCCATCCCGATATGGCAACGCCTTATGCCGCCCTGAATGATGACAGGCTGTCGAAGTGCGCTATGGGTGCATCCTTTCGGAGTTAGAATTCCGGGCGATTCGCAACCGGCCCCTTGGCATTCAACGCCCCGTGTCAATTCAATTCCTTCGAGCTCAAACGGCGCGGCAGCTCGACTGGCGGGTTCATTGAGCGCCCTCATTTCGATCTTAAGGCGCAAAGCCTATCGTTGAACTTCACTGGCGTTTGAACTGATCGACGTACTTGCGCGTCAACTCGATGTATTGACGACCATACTCTTGCGACTCCGCGATGTCCGTCCCTTCGTGAAACTCATTCCACGTTTCCACCATGACGATGCTGGAAGGATGCTTGAGGAGAGCCTGCCACTGCTCCTCGTAGAAATTGCCGCCTCGACGATCCACCACCAGCGGAGCTCGACCGGGCACGGCCGCGTGATCGTAACCCGGCCCCAGCGATGAAATCCCGGGTTGCTTCAATCCCAGCGCCCCGCCCCAGGCGACTAGGTTGTCGGCGGCGACTTTCCAAGAGACCTCGGGTGCCAGATAGAGCTCACGGCCGGAGAACTCCAGCGCGAACTGCTGCTTGGCATAGTCAATGACCGATTGATCGTACTTTGCCGCGAACGCGGCTGAGTACAACAGCGCCAGCGGCCGTCCGTCGATCATCGCCCAATGTCGGGGCGGCAGCATCGAGAAAAAATCTCGCACCGTGGCGTAGAACCACTGGCGGCCGAAGTCCGTCGTAAGGTCCGCATGATAGCCCCACTCGTTGTATTGGAGCGTGCTCGTGTCGTAGAACAACCCGATCGTCGGCGGATTCAGTCCATGCTGCAGCAGCTTCTCGCGCGCCTCGACCAGCGGCCCGATCCCGGCGTAACTCCAGTGCAAATTGGCGTCGGGGTCCTGCTCCGACGGCGCTCCCCAAAACACTGGCAATACGAAATCGATGCCAGCGGCCATCATGTCGCGTAACTGCTGCTCATGCCACGCCGACGATTTGTACGAGAATCCAGCCAACTTCGGCGGGTGCGTGGTCAACGCATCGGTTCCGTCGGCGTTGATCAGGTGCAAGTTAGTCGCATCGTCGTACCAGTAGAAATAGTAGACGCCGACTATGGGCTCATTCGCCGCGAAGCTTCGGCTGTCGCGAAAGTCGCTTGTCGGCGGATGAGTGTGCGGGCCAAACGCCGGCGGCACAGCCCGTTGCGCCGGGTCGCCGCGTGCGGCGTCGAAGGCCAGGCAAGCCATCACGACGCCGACGAATACTTGCCGCGCCCACGCGTGGAATCGCGTGCGCCGCGGGGGTTTGGCGCTGATCCGCGACCGCCGCGAACAAAGAATCTCGTTGCTTACCATCGTCTCTCCAATGTTGGAGCTCTGAATTGGCCCTACAGGTGGATTCAGAACCGGGGAACTAACGCCCCGCGGCTGATCACATCAGCCGCAACCCGCTTGCGCCCGCGGTTCGTATTGAGAGTTTTAAAGCGGATTTCAACTACCACCACCAACCTGGCGCGTAGTACGCCGGCGCGTATCCATAGTTTACGTAGCGCAGCCGCGTGACGACGCCGCCGAGTATCGGCCGGTAACGCGCACGCATGACAACGGGATCGCCGTAGACATACGTTGGCGTCGCCGCATACCAGGCGGTCACGGCCACCGGCGATTCGCAACCGCAGACGGCGTCCACAGGGTCGTAGGCCACATAGGCCACTTGGGCCGCTGCTTGCGAACCAGCGACTAAAGACGCGGTCAAGGCAACAATTGCGAAAACTAATCTTCTCATGTCAAAAAGCTCCACAAATCGAGAGACAGAACGAAAAACTCTACGCCGATAACGACCATCGCGCGCTGTCAACGATCAATCGCTGCTTAACGGCTCCGCCAACCATGCTCGTGCGAAACGGTGCGCATCGCGGTCGCCGGAACGTGTGGTAACGTTGCGATTGTGGTTTATATGATCCACGCCGTTGCCGCTTGTCGCTCACACTAGAAACATCGCAGCCAAGGGAACCACGAGCCCAGCGCCCACGAGCCACTTGCCGCGGCCGAGGAATCCATAGCGTCCTTTGGCGATGCATACGCCTGACAGCGCGAGGAAGATCAGTCCCCCAGCGAACACGTCCGAAAACACGCGCCACCACTTGTCAGGGTTAAGATGCAGCATATTGATCTGGTGCATGAGCGGTCGCCGGCGAATCGTCTCATAACAGCCTTTGCCGTCGCGCAGGGTGGCCAGGATCGAGCCGTTCTTCAAGTAGATCTTCACTTTGCTAGCCGAGGGAAAGTCAAAGCTGAGATAGTCGCCGGCCGCTCCCAGCCGGGCCAGGTTCTCCTGAATCTGCGGGGATGAAATCTCCGAAGGCTCGCGCGGCAGATCGAGCGATACCTCGCGTCGCTCCACAACAAAGTTCGGATTCCACTGGTCTATATGATTCACAGCAATGCCCGATATCGAATAAAGCACGATCACGCCTGTGAAGAAGTATCCCACGTCGCGGTGCAATGCGATCAACCAGCGCCGCCAACTCATGGCCGTTGCTCCTCGGTGGTCGCGCCCGGGTCGCTCCCTGCGATCGACGCGTCGCGAACGGCTGAAACCACCCACTCGTTAAGGCCCTCGTCGGGCAGGATTGCGTCGCCGGCATAGGCGACCTGCAGGCCGGCGTCGACCTGTTTCACGGCCGCAGCGATGACTTGCTCCTGAAAATACTCGTCTCGGGCCACAAGGACCGGGATGACAATCGCACGCTCGCACGTTTGCAACGTCTGGCGGATGGCGTCAACCGCAGGCTGCGGCGAGTAATGGACTATATGACCACACCAACAGTGGCGCACCTCCGCCACGCCCGTCTTTTCACGGACCACGTTGTCGAGGCGATCGAAGAACGCCTCCCATTCCTCGTTGTAGTCCTGGTCGCCGTAGGCCACGAGCACGATTCCCTCGTCGGAAGGCTGGCGGCTGAGCGCGGCAATCCGCCGCGGAAGGTTAGACTCAAGAAGCGCCGAAAAATCCAACAGCGGTGTAATCTCAACCTTCGCGCGAGGCTCGTAACGATCAATCCCCTCGGCCTTGAGTGTCAGCAGTGTTGCGGCGTCATCCTTCAGGCCGACGATCGTCGGAATATCGTCGAACGAGTGACCGCTGACGGTCAACAGTAGCGGAACCAGTATGACGGCATCGTAGCCTTCAGCGTCAAAGGCCCGAAGCTGCGTGGCGATCGAAGGCTCCGTGTATTCCATGAAGGCGGACTTTACGCCGTGAATTCCAGGCAACGAGAGAAGCTCCTGTTCGACGTCGTCGTGGAAATCAAGAAGCATCTGGCGCCACTGTGGAGAATGCGAGCCGTGACTGACCAACAGTATCGCCGTCTTGCCGCCCTCCTTGAGCGACCGTCCAAGCTCGGCTCCAGACACATTTGCGGGACCGATTGGAAGGCGTCCCTCCTTGCTGGTACACCCAGGAATAATGAGCAAAGCCGCCGTCAGGAACGCATAGGTTGCCATGCGATACGCGGCGCGAATTACGTCGCAGTCCACTAATTGTTACTCCTGCTATCCATTGAATGCTAAGCAGCCTTTTGCTTCGACGCCGCCTGCTTGCTCACTTCGACAAAGACTGAGCATACGTATCCGCCCGTGCGTTAAACGTTGGTGAATGTGAGCCATGAAACCGCCAAAGATCTGGACGACTAAAAGTGGCTTGGCATGGTCGAAGCGACTTGACGAGGGTATGAAGAAGGGGCGGCACGGATACGTGTCGCCTGTACCAAGTGAAGCTGACGCAACTGACGACCGGCTGTGCGTTTGCGCCGCCTGCCGTCCCTGTTGTAATTGGCTTGGCGTCACCATTTCGCCGACAGCCACTTGCCTACGGAGCGACTCCCGTCTGCAGGAATCCAGTGCATGCTGATGGCATCATCGGCGCAGACTGTCACGCAGTGTCCCTCGCTGCCGCATGAGTCTGGGTTAGCGAGCACCGCCACATAATCGTCCAGGACGAGCGACCGTGGGCCGCATGCATCAATGCACAGACTACACGCCGTGCATAGTGCTTCGTCAATTACAGGAAGCCATTTGAAACCGCTACGAATCATCACGCTGATCTCCCAACGTCGTAGTGCAACAGGGCCGCCGCTCCGGTCAACGGAGCACGCCGCGCGACTTTCACGCCTCTAGTTCCAACGCGCCCGAGAGCTGCCTGGGCGTCGATTGAAGCCATGGTCGAATCCTCTGCGAGTCTAAGGAGAGAGAATGGTTTGGATCGCGTTGTTCCTCGCGACAAGCCCCCTTTAGCGGCCAACCTCATCCTTGCGGGACATCTGGGAATGGAGGGCGTTGAGGGCAGGGTCCACTTCGGAGTTCTCCGCAACCTGCCACGGCGCCACCTCGACGCCGCCGGAGACGCTAATCACCCAACCGCCGCGCTTGCGTACGGCGCTGGCCTTTGTCCCCGTCTGCCGTGGCGTCGGGTACGCGGCAAGCTCGTGCCGGCCCATTAGCCAGGGAGCTTCGAGACCGGCAATTGCCAGAAGCTGCTCCTTTTCGATCAGCGCCCCAACCACGGCCAAGTCCATGACGTTTCGCAACTGGCCGAACGTCGAATCTTCGACTGCGATTTCGTCAAACTTGTCGGTCAAGAGCTGCGCCCACTTCGCGGCAACGCCGCTGGCCGGGCCGGAGCGTTGCCGCTGGCCCGTCGCCAATACGTATTCATTCTCGGTCAGGCATTGGACGCCCTGGCCTCGCAGTTCCCACGTCAGTCTGTCCGCAGTCCGCCCTAGCGGTTCATAGTTGGCGGCCAGCCACCACCGTGGCGCGAGTTGGCCAACGCCGCGAGCCGAGAGCATCGACAGATAGCTCGGCAAGCCGCGGACGGGCGACGGTTCTAGGGCCATCGCCAGGCGCTTCATGCGAAAGTCGGCGGCGACCATGGTGCGGGCAAAGTGGCTGTCGGCCGGGACGCCCGTGATGCTTATCTGTTGCGGGCCAAGCGCATCTTCCATCATCCGCAGCGTCTGGTCCGGATCTCCGATAGTCGTTAGTCGACTGATTAGCTCTTGAAGCTGTCGCAAGCCCTCAGTCGTCGGGTCGATTGAGCAGGTGAGCGGTTCGACTCGCGACGTGTCGGCGCACCGCAGACCAACCAGCAGGTCGTCGAGCACGAGCGTAGGCCGATTCGTCGTGCGACCCACGACGTTTCCGAGGCGATCCAGCTTCCAGCCCTCGGCCGGGCCGGCGAGCACAATGTCATGCTGTTCGGGATAGACCAGCACGTAACGCACCCGTTGCAATCCGGCAAGATACAGCGCGTCACCATCTAATTTCGCGCCCGAGGCGCCCGCCTGAGCTAGTTTTGCCTCGATGTGCTTGAGCGATATGAGACGCAACTCGGTGAAATCGTCGAGCGAATCGGGCACGCAAAACCTTATGCGTTGCCTGAGCTCCTTCAGTTCGCGCGCATCCTGCAAGGTCGGCGCTTCGAGGACGCCGTCCGCCGAAACAGCTACGCCGCCGACGGAGCGGTTCTGGAAGAATTGACCGTAGGCGGACTTATCAGGCGTCAGTCCATACCAGCTTTGAAAGACAACGACACAGACGAAGGCGATGCAACCATCAGAGGCTTTTGTCATGAAACGTTTCGCTTCTTCACCGATGTCGTCCATTGGAAACCAGATGGGAGGAGTTCAAGCCAGGCTGACAAATAGTGCGCTTTGTCGGGTTTCGTAGCATCCCCTGTTGGACGTCAGGGAGTATGGGCCGTGATTGCCGGGAATTTGCACAGCGCCTTGGCGGCTCGCGGCGGAGTTGCGAGCTCCGCCACCTTCGTGTCGTCAAAGGCTTTCTCGATCATCTCCGCCGCTTCGTTGAGCCGACTGTGCAGCGGGCACAACTTTCGGCCATGACTTTCGATTCCCAAGGGGCATTCCGCGAACTTCCGAATCGGATCCACGGCGCCGATGATCGCGAGAATCGACAGCTCTTCAGGCTTTCCGGCAAGCATGAAGCCGCCGTCGAGTCCGCGCTTCGACTTCACGAGGCCGGCCCGGCTGAGACCGAGCATGATTTTTGCCAAGTACCTTTCAGGCGCATGCGTCGCCTCAGCGATATGGGCGACAGTGCGCGGGGAGCCCGTCTGGCTGGCGAGATAGACCACAGCGCGTAGCGCGTATTCGGCGGTCTGGGAGATCACGACGAAACCTCCGGGCTAATTAGCCATATTAACACCTTGACATCTTTAAATCTACTATATAAGGTTTGGGGCGTCAATCAACGCACCAAGCTTCTCCAACAGGGGGCGTCGAAAGTGGTGCGACGCAAGATGTCGCTCAACCCTCCCCTGGAGGAGCGATTCGACCTAGCCGTTGAAGTGTTGCGATTGCGCATTGAGGCGATTTGCTTTACCACGAACATGCCGGCGAGCTTTACGAGGCTGTGGATATTTCCCCGGCGCCCTGATTCCGGCCGAAAGAGCGATGCTCGGCTTCAAGCCGGACAGGCGGCCGGCTACTCCGACTTCGACCGAACGTCCAGACGCCTGCCACGGTTGTCAGGCGACCGCATAGAATCCCGCTGGGAACCTCGCATGGCGTGTTAACGCGAGTATCGCCTCCGGCGGGATGCGAGCTGCAATTGGTGGAATCTCATGTCGCGCAAAGTCGCCGGGCGCAAGCTGCTGCTCGTCAACCCCGTTAACAGCGCCAAAGTCGGCTTCTCCATTAATCTGAGCTCGCGGTTCCCTCCCCTCGGGCTCGGCATTGTCGCCGCGCTCACCCCGCCCGATTGGGAGGTCGAGCTCATCGACGAGAATTTCGATCGTTTCCGCTATCGCGAGGCAGACCTGGTCGCGATCACGGCCTTCACATCCGCGGCCAATCGAGCTTATGAGATCGCGTCGATTTACCGACGCGAGGGCGTCCCGGTTGTGATGGGCGGCATTCATGCGTCGATGCGTCCGGAGGAAGCCGCACATTATGTTGACGCCGTTGTGACAGGCGAGGTCGAATCGGTGTGGAGCCGCATCCTTGCTGACGCCGTCTCGGGCGCGCTTCAGCCGATGTATTATGGGCAACTGCTGAATGTGGCTGATTGTCGTCGCCCAAGGCGGGAAATCTATTCCGCCGGCTACCAGTTCGCCACCATTCAAACGTCGAGAGGTTGCCCGCTCGACTGCGATTTTTGCTCCGTGACCGCGTTTAATGGTCGTCGATATCGCCGCCGCCCGCCGGACCAGGTCCTTGACGAACTGGAGACCATTGAGGCTGGCCTCTTGTTCTTCGTCGATGACAATATCATTGGCTATGGCGCCCCTTCTCGCGATTTGGCCTTACAGATCTTCCGCGGGATCGTGGAGCGGGGAATCAACAAGCACTGGTTCTGCCAGGCCTCGGTGAATATCGCCGACGATCCGGAAGTGCTGGAGTGGGCGAGTCGCGCCGGGTGCCGGATGATCTTCTTGGGCATCGAGGCGGAAGACGATGCGGCCTTGGCGGCAGTTAACAAGCGATTGAATCGGAAACGCGGCGCAGACGCGTACGAACTCATCTTCCGCCGGATTCACCAGGCCGGCATCGCCGTCCTGGGCGCGTTTATCTTCGGCATGGACGGCGATACGCCGGATAAGTTGTTCCGCCGAGCTGATTACATCATTCAGTCTGGCGTAGACGTGATGCAGTGCACGGCAATGACGCCACTGCCCGGAACGCGATTGTTCGCGAATCTGCGACGACAGCGCCGGCTCCTCTTTGAGAACTTTCCGCGCGACTGGGATCGTTACAGCCTCACGGAAGTCGTTCATCAACCGTTGGACCTATCGGCCGACGAGTTGTCGGAAGTGTTACGAACCTGCATGAAGCGGATTTACGCCATGCCGGTTTTGAAGGCCAAGGCCAATCAGACGCTGCGGGAAACCGGACGTTGGGATGCCACAGAATTTGCCTGGCAATCGAATCTCAACTATCGCGAAATTGCCGTGGCGCCTACAACGTTTGCCGCCGCTTCGCTCGCGTAGCGAGCACTTCTTGCAGCGGTACAGCCACGACTCAGAATCAGCCGTTTAGCCCGCCACCCCGTTGTTTTTCGCCCTCGCCAGCACCGTCAGCGACGCTTTAGCAAGACGCCGTTGCAGCTACGTCCGAGAGCAAGTCCTGGATAACGTCGCGAGCCGAATAAATCTCGCCGCTCGCCTTACGTGAAAAGCGGGCGATTTCCCGAACTTCATCGCCGCACGTGACCAGCGGCGGCTCTACCCATCCGTCGCGACGCACTTGGGCCAGCCCGACATTTGCCAGCAGCGCGTTGCAAATGCACTTGCGGCCAGTCGTCTCGGCAACGTCGCCCCCTTTCTGGACGTAGGCGGAGACCTTTTCTCCGGGGCAACGCCATCCCAGAGAGCCATCAGCGCGGCGATAGGAGTGCCGCAGAAAACCTAGATCGCAAACGCGCTCGCGTTGCGCATACACGTCGTCTTGCGACAACGTGCCGTCTAGCTGTAGCACTTTAAAGGGAAAGCCCGTCGGCGAGGCGACCGGATCGGTGATCACGTCGACGGCGCCTGTGCGACTCATTGCCAGCGCGCGCCGCTTCAGATCTTCGCGCAGGCCCGATTCCCGGCAGAACGCAAACGCAGTGCCAACTTGAACGCCTGCGGCGCCGCTCTCAAGCGCCTCGACGATGCGGCGCGAGGAGCCATACGAACCGGCCAGCCAGAAGGGCTTTTCCAAGGCGCGCATCGCCGCCAGATCGACCTCGTCTCGCGGGCCGTAAACCGGCTCGCCCCGTTTGTTGAAGGCCGCCGGTCCGCGCGGCGGAGCATTGTGGCCTCCGGCCGAGGGTCCCTCGACGACGAACCCTTCGACGCTGCCGCTGGCCTTTCGGCTCAACATGCTGGCCAGCGCGGCGGACGCGACGATGGCCAAGAACTTCGGGCGCTTCAGCGCCGGAGGCGGGCCACCGCCGAACGTAGAGGGATCGAATCGCGACACTACGGCGTCGCCGGGCGCCTGGATCGGCAATTCCGCCGCTTGGCCCTGACTGAGGCGGTCGAGCACGCCCGGAATCCAGCGTGGAATGCCCGCGCCCATCAGCACGTAGTCCACGCCGGCCAACATTGCGCCGTACAACGAAGCCAACGTCGGAAGCTGAATCTTTTCCAAGAAGTTGACGCCGATCAGCCCCCGATGCCCCTCTCCAGCTAAATGGGCTTCGACGAAGTTGGCCGCGACTACCAGTTCCGTTTGCTCGGGCGACGGCGTCAGCGAAGGAAGTTCAACCGGCCGAAACCGTTGTTCCGCCTTCTTTCCCTCAGGGATGAAGAACCGACGTAGGATGCGCTTCGCCATCTCCGGGTAGGGAAACTCGGCAAGCGCCCGCCGCATGTGCCCGCCAAGGTCGCCCAATTGCAAGCGTCGTGCTAGTACGACGTCAAGGGCAGTTCCCGACACAACGCCCAGTTGCCCCGCCAGGGCAACCGCCCGCGCTAAGGGCCAGGCGGATACGGCGACGCCCATGCCGCCTTGAATGATAATTGGCTCTCGACGCTTGGCCATGTGAATCCTTCCCTTGGCAATTCGTGACTGGTCTTACTGGAGAATCCGCGGCAATTAATTGCACGCCGGTTCGAATTAGAGACAATAAACAAGCCCGCGAGGCGGATATCCTCGATCCTTGCGAGTTAAGACAACAGCCAGACGGCTGAGAGCGTTGGCTCGCTAATCGAAGGGAATTGTAAACACTCTCCTGCTGGCGCATTGCGGCCATCATTAGTTGCTCACCGCTTTTGAAACGAGAGGAAAACGACAACTAGACCTTCGCTCGCGCGGCGTTTCGAGTAGCTCCGCAACTGTGCTGTTGGCGAAGGCGTTCTCGACCAACTCCGCAGCCTGGTCGAGCCGCGTGTGCAATGGGCAGAGCCGCCGCCCGTGGTGAGCAATTCCCAACGGACACTCGGGGTATCGTCGAATTGGATCGACGGCATTGACAATGGCGAGAATCGTAAGCTCCTCCGGCGGTTTGGCGAGGACGAAACCGCCATTCAAGCCGCGACGCGAATTCACGAGACCGGCGCGGCAGAGGTTCTTCATGACCTTCGCCAGATACCCGCTGGGCGCTTGAATGGCCACCGAGATGAAGGCCGTCGTTCTGGGCTCCCCTCCCTGATTAGCAAGGTAAACGATCGCCCGCAGGGCATATTCGGCGGTCTGTGAAATCATGTGCTGAAACGAAGCCGTACGTTTTATAGATATCTGGACCTTGACATCTACCATTGTGCCAGACTACAGTGCCGAGAGTCAAGCCCCTGGGACTATGATGACCGCGCACGGAAAACTCACCGCGCAGCATTCCGCCACCGCCTTTGGGCCGGCTTCCGGCCCGCCAAAACCCCGAGATTTCGCGGTTAGTCCGCTGCTCGTCTTCTACGAAGTCACCCAGGCTTGCGACTTGGTGTGCACCCACTGCCGGGCGTGCGCTCAGCCGTCGCCGCACCAGCATGAACTGACCACCGAACAGTCGCTGCGGCTCATCGATCAATTGGCGGAATTCCCAACGCCGCCGACCCTAGTGCTCACCGGCGGCGACCCGCTGAAGCGCCGCGATATCTACGAGTTGATCGAGCATGCAGTATGGCTCGGAATGCCCGTGGCAATTACGCCCAGCGCTACGCCGTTGGTAACGCCTGCGGCAATCGAAAGGCTCGTGCGAGTAGGGGTTTCACGGCTTGCCATAAGTATCGACGGGGCTGATGCGGCGACGCACGATGCAACGCGCGGCGTCGCCGGCAGCTTTGACCGCAGTCTGCGAATCCTGGCCGACGCGAACGCGTCAGGAATATCCACGCAGGTAAATACGACGCTCACGCCTGCGTTATTTCCCCACATCGAAAGGCTCGCTGACCTTCTCTCTGAGCTGGAAATTGACATGTGGTCGGTTTTCTTCCTCGTGCCAGTGGGCCGGGCGCTTCATGCGCCTCGTCTCACGGCCGACCAATGTGAGACGGCGTTTGCGCGGCTGTGGGTGCAATCAAAACGTCAGCCCTACGTCATTAAGACGACCGAAGCGCCTCACTATCGGCGCTTCATGATTCAACATCGTAATCCGAGCTTTCCACTACCGGGCGGGGGCCCGCCGGCGTTCACTTCGCTGAATGTCAACGACGGCAAGGGCGTAATGTTCATCAGCCATCGCGGGGCAATTCATCCGAGCGGATTTTTGCCGCTGCACTGCGGCACCTATCCGAATGACCACGTCGTGCGGGTGTACCAGCAGTCGCCCATCTTTCGCGCGTTGCGGGATCCAGATCAACTCGAAGGAAAATGCAGGCGCTGCGAATTTCGAAAGGTGTGCGGTGGCAGCCGGGGGCGGGCGTTTGCAACGTCCGGCAACCCCCTGGCCGAAGAACCGGATTGTGCGTATCTACCGAAGTCAGCTCTGAT
>DASVCM010000375.1:0-3015 GCA_036381635.1 Lacipirellula sp. | reverse complement strand
GGATGATTTCATCGGCCCGGTGAACCTTGGCAACCAGGGCGAGTTCACCATCCGCGAGCTGGCCGAGCTGGTGATCGAACTGACCGGCTCGAAGTCGAAGATCGTCGAGAAGCCCTTGCCGGCAGACGATCCCACGCGGCGGCGGCCGGACATAACGCTCGCCAAGAGCAAGCTGGGCTGGGAGCCGAAGGTGAAGCTCCGCGATGGACTCACCGAGACGATCAAGTGGTTCCGTTCGATTCACCTGGAAGACTACCGAGCGCCGACGCCCAATTATTAACCGGCGTCAATCGGCAGCGTTTGAAGCGGGAGCCATCCAAGCGATCGCCCCATGCAGCGCCGCCCGCCCGAGCCGGAACGCCAACAGCCCCGCCACCACGCCGAGCACGTCGGTAACCCAGTCGTTCATGTCGCAATTGCGACCGACAGGCGTCTGCGAGATTTCGTCGAAGGCGCCATACAGAACGCCAGCCAGCCAAACCGCGAAGTAATGCTTCGGCTGAAGCACGCCAATCGTCAGCTCCCAGCCGGTAAGCACCAGCAACGTCAGCACGGCGTAGCCGGCGAAGTGAAGCCACTTGTCAGAAGCCGTTGCGAAGGCCTCGACCTGCTCGACGGGAAGATGCGTTCCGACGAAGAGCACGATGAAGTACACCGCCGCCAGCGTTCGGGCGCGGGCGGCGATGCGTTTGAGACGCTGAGCGGCGGGGCGGGTCGTAGGTGACATCGGCAAGGCGGGCGCGGCTTCGGAGGAAGCTGCAGTCTAGCTATTCACCGCGACGCCGGACAGCGACAATGGCATTCATCAAATCCACTTCCCCAATGGGCCCGGGCCACACGTGGACGATGCATACTACATGCGGCTGGCGCTTGAACAGGCCGAAGCCGCGGCCGCGGCCGAGGAAGCGCCGATCGGCGCCGTTATCGTCAGGGACGGCCAGGTGCTGGCCTCCGCGAGAAATGAACGGGAGGCGCTGCGCGACCCGACGGCCCACGCCGAGATGATCGCCATCACGCAGGCCGCGGCGGCCATTGGCAATTGGCGGCTGGAGAGCTGCACGCTGTATGTCACGCTTGAGCCCTGCCCGATGTGCGCCGGCGCCATTGTGCAGGCCCGCATTCCGCGCGTGGTGTATGGCGCCGTCGATCCCAAGGCGGGCGCCGTGCGCAGCCTTTATCGACTGCTGGAGGACCCGCGGCTGAACCACCGCTGCGAAGTCGTGGAAGGCGTGCTCGCCGAAGCTTGCGGGCAAGTGCTGTCGGAATTCTTCAAGCGCAAGCGAATGGAAAAGAAGTGATGCCTCAGCGCGACGCAAGCGTTCTGATCACTGGCGGCGCCGGGTTCATTGGCGGCACCCTCGTCCGGCAATGGCTGGCTGAGGAGGCTGCGCAGGTCGTCAACCTCGACAAACTCACTTATGCAGGACTGCGGATCTCGCTGGAAGAACTAGCGGAGGATCCGCGACATCTTCTCGTTGAGGGCGATATTTGCGACGCCGCCTTAGTGCGCGAGTTGCTCGCCGAGCATCGTCCGCGGGCGGTGCTCCATCTGGCTGCTGAGACCCATGTCGACCGGTCGATCGATGAGCCGCCGAAATTCGCGGAAACAAACGTGATCGGCACATGCACGCTGCTCGACCAGGCGACACGGCATTGGATGGGACTGAGCGGCGATGAACGAGAGCAATTCCGCTTCTTATTCATGTCCACCGACGAAGTCTTCGGATCCGCGGCGCCCGGCGAACACTTCACCGACCGTAGTCCGCTCGCCGCGAATTCCCCCTACGCGGCGTCCAAAGCGGCGGGCGAGCATCTGGTCCACGCCTTCGCCCATACCTACGGCCTTCCGACGGTCGCGATCAATCCAACTAACAACTACGGTCCCCGGCAGATGCCGGAGAAGTTCATTCCAAGAATGATTCTGGCCGCGATCAGTAATCAGCCGCTGCCGCTCTATGGCGACGGCCTGCAGGAGCGAGATTGGCTGCACGTCGACGACTGCTGCCGTGCGATTCGCACGGTGCTCCGTCGCGGTTCGCCCGGTCGCCGCTACTTGGCTGGCAGCGGTCGGGAGCATAGCAACCGAGCTGTCGCCGAAATGATCTGCGATATGGCGAGTCGCTATATCGGCGACGGCGTTGATCGGAGGGCGCTGATCGCTCATGTGGCTGACAGACCGGGCCACGACCGCCGGTATGCCGTCGACGCCGGGCCGCTGGCGGCGCTGGGCTGGTCGCCGCAAACCTCTTTGGCCGACGGCTTGGCTAAGACCGTCGCCTGGTATGTCGACAACTCCGCCTGGACGGCGACCGCCGTCGACTCGCTGCGAAGGCGGGATTTGGCCAGGAGTCCGACGTAGCCGAAGTTAGCGGCGGCGCCGCCGCCTGTAGGGATAGTAACGACGTCGGCCCCGCCGATTTCGGGCCAATTCAGGATGTTTTTTCGGTCTCGCGGCCAGAGCGACTAAGATGGAGGTTGCTAACGGGACGCCCGGCGATTTGTCCGGCACGTAGTCGTGCAGATAAAATACATTACTTGAAGTGTCTCGGCATCTGACGTTAGGGTCTATCCGATGAAGCGAATCTCTGCAGTAGTCGCGGCGGTTATTCCTCTGCTCATAGCGAGTCAGGCGCAAGCTCAGTCGGGCTACGCGGCTAAGGAAATTAATCGCATCCAAAGTTTAAACGACTCGTCCACGTTTTCGTCGAACTATATCCGTGAATCGGTTTACCGGAACGCCGGTCCGCGTTTGGGCCTGTCAGCTACTGTCTCACGCAACTTATTCGGTAATGCGCTTAATCGGCCGAATAAGCCTTTCTCCAGCGTCAGCAAAGGACCGTCGGTGACGCCGTATTTGGCGCTGGATCAGCCATTTACGAATTCGGCCACGCAGTATTACACGCAGATCCGTCCTCGGCAGGAGCAGCAGCGCCTCAATCAGCAGATGGAGCGGCAGGCCCAGCTCATGCAGCGACAACTTTCGGAAGTGACGGCTCGACCGCCGTACAATCCTCA
>DASVCM010000374.1:0-3574 GCA_036381635.1 Lacipirellula sp. | reverse complement strand
AGCATGGACGGCACACGGCAGTTGCTGCTGGAACTGGAGCGGCGCGAGAAAGATATCCAGGTGCTGCTTCACGGCTACAACAAGGGGAAGGGCGCTGCGCTGCGGACCGGTTTCGAGCAGGCTTCAGGCGAGGTCGTGCTGATTCAGGACGCTGACCTGGAGTACGATCCCAACGACCTGCCGCGATTGCTGGAGCCGATCGAACGGGGCGAAGCGGACGTGGTGTACGGCTCGCGGTTCCTGGAGAATGCCGAGCAAGACCCGTCGCGACTCCACCGACTGGGCAACTGGATGCTGACAGCGGCCTCGAACTTTACGACCGGCCAGCGGTTGACCGATATGGAAACCTGCTACAAGGTCTTCCGCCGCGAGGTTCTCGATCACCTCGACATCGAGCAGAACCGCTTCGGCTTCGAGCCGGAGATCACCGCGAAGGTCTCGCGGCTGGGCTACAAGATCCGGGAGCTCCCAATCAGCTACTCATGCCGCGGGTATGAAGAGGGAAAGAAGATCGGCATGCGCGACGCGGTGAACGCGTTTTGGTGCATCGCGAAGTACGGAATTGGCAAATGACGAATGACGAATGACGAATGAACCGAGGCCTTCTGCATTTGTCATTCGTTATTTGGGAATTCGTCATCCTTCAAGCTTCGGATTGATCCATGAACTTTGCGTTCGCGGTCGTATCGGGCGGGCCGTAGTCGTAGATGCGGTACTGCTTGGTGATCTTGGCGCCCCCTTTCTTGAGCGTCTTGAACGACAGGTCGTTGCTTTCGAGGACCCACGAGAACTCGGCCTCTTCGATTCCCCAGGCAAGTGCTTCTGGCACCAGTCGCGACGTTAGCGCGATGCCCAGGCCCCAGCTTTGATATTCCGGCAGCACGTTCGTGCTGATCAGCCGGACTCGCTTCAGCCCTTTGCGGTTTCTCAGCAGCTTGAGGAAGCCGAAGGGAAATAACCGGCCGTCGATCTGCTTGATCCGCGGGTTGTAATCGAGCAGGCAGAACATGGTGCCGACCGCTTTGCCGTCGATCTCGCCGATGGTCGTCAGCTCCGGCACGATCATGTACTTCATGCCGGCGGCCTGCTTCTTCACTTCGCCCGGCGACATGGGGACGAAGCCCCACGTGGAGACCAGCGAGCGGTTGTAGATATCGAGGAATGTTGCAATCTCCTCGTTGAACCGCTTGATATCCAGCGGCCGCGTATTGAGCTTGAAGCGATCGACGACGATCTCGCTCAGCGAGCCGAGCCGTCGCGACACCTCTTCCAGCATGCGGACGTGTCCCCAGAAAGCGTACAAGTCCTGGGCCTTGCGAAAGCCGTAGCCCTCGATCAACCGGGCGTAGTACGGCTTGTTGTAGGTCATCATGAACCACGGCGGATCGTCGAAGCCGTCGATCAACAGGCCAACCTCGTAATTCAAGGAGGGATTGACCGGGCCGCGGACGGCCTCGATGCCATTGGCCGCGAAGTAATCGAGCGCGGCGTCGAACAGGCCGGTCGCCACGGCCTGGTCGTCGATCGACTCGAAGAACCCAAAGAATCCGCGTTTCTCCTGGTACCAGCGATTATGCGCGTGGTTGATGATCGCCGAGATGCGGCCGACCGGCTGGCCGTCGCGGAGGGCGAGGAAGTTGCGGTTTTCCGCGTTGCCCCAGAAGGGATGGCGGCGAAAACCGAGCAGTTCCTTTTGCACAATGCGGATGGGCGGCACCCAATTGGGGTCGCCTCGATACAGGTCCCACGGCAAATTAAAGAACAGCTTCCGCCGGCGCCGCGACGAGACAGGGACGACTTCAAGTTGGGCCATGGCGAGCGACGCGAACGGGGAGGCAGGACGAGCGGGAAGCGGTCACTGTAAACACGCCCGGGCGGCAGGGTCAATGCACGTCCGCCGGGGCCGGTCCGGCTCAGCATCCAGCAGCATGAAGCAGAAGCGTTGATGAGCAGTCAGATGTCACGTTGTTTGATAACCGGAGCGAGCGGGTTCGTCGGATCGAACCTCGCGCGGCGATTGCGCGGCGATGGCTGGGACGTTCGCTGCCTGGTCCGTTCGACTTCGCGGCTCGATCAGCTTGAACCGCTGGGCGTCGAAATGGTTCAGGGCAGTTTGGACGACCCGGCGAGCCTGCAATCCGCGGTAGGCGGCGTGGACGTCGTCTTTCATCTGGCCGGACGCACAACGGCGCTGCGGGCGAGCCAGTACACGGTGGACAATGTGGAAGGAACGCGGCGGCTGACCGAGACATGCGCTGCTCAATCCAACCCGCCGACGTTTCTCCTGGTGAGTTCCCTGGCCGCCGGCGGGACGGGGACGCTCAAGCGACCGCGCCGCGAGAGCGATTTGGAACGACCTGTGTCCGCCTACGGCCGGAGTAAACTAGCCGCTGAAAACGCCGCGGCGGCCGTCGCGAACAACGTGCCGACGTCGATCATCCGGCCGCCGGTCGTGTTCGGTCCGGCGGATCGCGCGAGCCTGCAGCTCTACCGCAGCATGCAGTTCTTGCCGCTGCACCTATCGCCGGGACTGCGGCGGTTTCCGGTATCGGTGGTCCACGTGGCTGACCTTTGCGATGGGATGATCCGCGTCGCACTTCGAGGCGAACGCTTGGGCGCCAACACGAACGGCAGTAATCCGTCGCTCGGCAAGTACTACGTCGCTGCGGACCGGAACATCACCTACGGCGAGATGGGCCAGCTCGCCGCCAAAGCGGCCGGATGGGCGGTCGCCACCGTCCCGCTGCCGCGGCCCATCTTCTGGGCGGCCGGCTGCCTTGGCGAAGCAGTCGGCCGGCTGCGTAAGCGGCCGTCGATCATCAACTGGGACAAAGTGCGGGAGGCGTGCGCCGCCGGTTGGGTCTGCTCGGATGAAAAGATTCGCACGCAGCTCGGCTACAAGCCGGGCGCCAAGCTCGAAGATCGTTTCGCCGAAACGGTCCACTGGTATCGCGAGCACGGTTGGCTGTAGTTGATCCCCCCTCCCTTGAAGGGAGGGGCCAGGGGAGGGATTCTTTAGCTTTGCCAAACCGCGGTTCTCCTCCTCACCTAACCTCTCCCCAGAGGGGAGAGGGACGTACTCATGGACTTCTCCACTACGCTCACGCAACAGCAGCTCGACATTGCTACGCTCGGCCCGCCGACGATCCAATCGCCGCTGAACCTGTCGACTACTCCCGGCGACAACGTTTGCGACTTTACCCCGGACGAAACGCGGCTGTCGCTGGAGCCGCGGTTTAACGCCGGCGCAGCGCCGTCGCCGCTCGGGCTGGAGCGCGGCGGGCCGCGAAAACAGATCTTCTTCGAGCCGAGCAAGACCAAGGCGGCGATCGTCACCTGCGGCGGATTGTGCCCGGGCATCAACAACGTAATCCGCACGGCGGTGTTCGAGCTGATGCACAACTACGGCGTGCCGTCCGTACTGGGGATTCGTTATGGGTTCGAAGGTTTGAACCCCGCGGTCGGTCGGCCGCCGATCGAGCTCACTCCGGATGTGGTGTCAAACATTCACCACCACGGCGGCACGATGCTAGGTTCGTCGCGCGGTCCGCAGGAGCCGAGCACGACGGTCGAG
>DASVCM010000373.1:0-7498 GCA_036381635.1 Lacipirellula sp. | reverse complement strand
GGGGTTCACGACGTCGGTCGCGCCGATGACGATCGCGACATCGCACTGCGCGAAGGTCGGGTTGATCTCGTCCATTTCCTTCAGTCGGTCGTATGGCACGTCGGCCTCGGCCAGCAGCACGTTCATGTGCCCCGGCATGCGGCCGGCGACGGGGTGGATGGCGTATTCCACCGTTGTACCGCGGGCCTGCAGCAAGTCGGCCAGCTCGCGGACGATGTGCTGCGCCTGCGCGACCGCCAGGCCGTAGCCGGGGACGACGACCACGCGCTGCACGCCGTCCAGCAGCATGGCGACTTCCTCGGGCGAGGTGCTTTTCACTTTGCCGGCGTACACGTCGTCGCCGCTTACCGCCCCGGCGCCGGGCTCCATCTTGCCGAACAGGACGTTCACCAGCGAGCGGTTCATCGCCTTGCACATGATTTTCGTCAGAATGATGCCTGACGCGCCGACGAGGGCGCCGGCGATGATCAGTACGTTATTGCCGATGACAAATCCGGCCGCCGAGCCGGCCATGCCGGAGTAGCTGTTGAGCAGGGCGATGACCACCGGCATGTCGGCGCCGCCGATGGGCATCGTGAGGAACACGCCGAGCACCAGCGCCAGCAGCACTAGAGGAACGTACTCCCACGCCGAGCCGTCGGTCATCATCCAGGAGAGGATCAGCGTGACGGCGAGCATGAGGGCGTTTACGACTTGCTGGCCCGGGAAGCTCCAGGGCTTCTGGAATGATTTCAACTCCTGCAGCTTCGCCGCGGCGACCATCGAGCCGGTGAATGTCACGGCCCCGATCAGCCCCGTGAGGCCGGCGGCGAACAGGGCGACGGCATCCATCGGAACCGCGGCTTGAATGGCGCCGAGCGGCTCGAGCGTCGTCGGTCCTTCGAGGGCCGAAGCTGCGCTAACGTCGACCTGCGTGTTTCGCACCAGTAGCTCGGCGCCGGCGACCAGCACCGACGCGATGCCGCCGAAGCCGTTGAACAGCGCCACCAATTGCGGCATCTGCGTCATCTGAACCTTGACGGCCATGACGGCGCCGGCGAGCGCGCCGACAATCATGCCGCTGATCCAGACGTAGGGGCTGACGCCGTTGTTGATCAGGGTGACGCCGACGGCGATGAACATGCCCACCGCGCCGAGCAGATTGCCCCGCACGGCGGTCCGCGGATGGGTCATCCCCTTGATGCCGACGATGAACAGCAGCGCGGCGATGAGATAGCCGAGGTTTCGCAGTTGCGACAGGCGGACTTCGTCGAGCAGCGCGCCGGACGCATCAACGGCCGTGTCGACGACGACCACGTCCGTTGCGGCAAACAAGTTGGCAAGCAGTTCGGTCACGGCGGCAGCGCCCCTTACTTTTTCTTAAACATCTCGAGCATGCGGTGGGTCACCAGAAAGCCGCCAATGACGTTGATCGTGGCAAACGCGACGGCCAGGAACCCGAGCAGGTTGCCCCAGAAGCCGCCGCCAGCGAGCACGGCGCCCACCAGCGTGATGCCGCTGATGGCGTTCGAGCCGCTCATCAGCGGCGTGTGGAGGATCGGCGGCACCTTGGTGATGATCTCGACGCCGACGATGACGGCCAGCGCGAAGATCGTGAGGGCGGTGATGAGGTCCATTGGGGAGGGCAGTGGGTAGGGGGTAGTGGGTAGTAGCCGCGACCTAACAGGTCGCCGGAGCGCCGCTACTGGCTCGCAAGATGGTTGATCGGCGCCGGCTCGGGCGGTAGCACGAGCGGACCGAGGCCGAGCGTGTCGCGGAGCCGTTGCGGCTGGACCTGGCCATCCTTCGCGGCGAGCGTTTCACGGATCACTTCGTCCTTCAGATCGATCACCAGCTCGCCGTTCTTGGTGAGCAGTTGCAGCAGCGTGACGACGTTCTTGGCGAACATCTGGCTCGCGTGCTGCGGCACTTCGCTCGGCAGGTTGGTCGGGCCGAGGATCGTGACGCCGTTCTCCACCACGACTTCATCGGGCCGGGTCAGCTCGCAATTGCCGCCGCGTTCGGCCGCGAGATCGACGATCACCGAGCCGCGGGACATTTTGTGCACGGCGTCGGCAGTCACCAGCAGCGGCGACCGTCGGCCGGGAATGGCGGCGGTGGTGATCACCACGTCGCAGTGGCCGATGATGGCGGCAAGCTGCTCGCGCTGCTTCTGCTCTTGCTCAGGAGTGAGCGCCTTCGCGTAACCGCCCTGCCCTTCGGCGTCGGCCGTATCGAGTTCCAGCTCGACGAACCTGGCGCCGAGGCTTTCGATTTGTTCCTTTACCGCGGCCCGCACATCATAGGCTTGCACGACGGCGCCGAGTCGCCTGGCCGAGGCGATAGCCTGCAACCCCGCGACGCCGGCGCCGATGACGAGCACCTTCGCCGGCGTGAGCGTGCCGGCGGCGGTCATCATCATCGGGAACATCTTGGGCAAGTGGTTCGCGGCCAACAGCACTGCCTTGTAACCGGCGATCGTGGCCATCGACGAGAGTACGTCCATGCTCTGAGCGCGCGTGATGCGCGGGATTAGCTCCAGAGCGAAGAGTGCCACACGCTTGTCGGCAACGGCTTTGAGGGCTTCCGGCTGACCGAGAGGATCGGCCAGGCCGATCACCGCCTGCCCCGGCTTGTAGAGATCGAGGTCCGCCCGGCCCGCGTCGAGATTGGCGCCGAGCGCTCGCACATGCAGCACCACGTCGGCCGCTTGGATCGCCGCGGCCCGCGACGGCGCGATTTCGGCGCCCTTCTGCTGATACTCGTCGTCGGAGAAGCCGGCTTGCTCGCCAGCGGCGGTTTCGACGACCGTCTGATATCCGAGTTTGGCAAGCGTTGCGACGAGCGACGGTACGAGCGCGACGCGGCGCTCGCCGGGGAAGGTTTCGCGGAGGACGGCAACTTTCATGTCGGCAGGATGCGGCTCGCGGCCGATCGTTTGGACGGGTTCAAGCGACGGCCGGCGGAAGCTGGGCAAGAGTCGTTGAGGCTGCCGGCGGGCATACGAAGATTCTGGCAGAAAACCGCGGCCGCAAAAAGGAGGCCGAGCTGGCGAGCGCGGCGTTATTCGCCGCCCGCGCTGGCCCCAAAGGGAAACTTGCCCGAGACGGAGCCGGGCGGCGGCGCCACGAATTCCTCGGGTGCAAAGGAGTATCCGGCGACGATGACCTGCTCTGCTCCGCCCTCGTAGCCGGCGAGCTGGTCGGCCGGTTGATTGAGAATCACGCCGACGACCGCGACCTCCTCGCCCGCCGAGAATTCAATGCGGTCCATGAGCACATGGGCCGTAACGAAACTATCGCCCAAGGGCACATTAATGGCGTACTGGGTCCACTTTCCCTGCGGGCTGAGGTCGGCGACGCGGCCCACCAGGACGACGCCCTGGTTCAGCCGCTTCGCATGCTGCAGCCAGCGGGCGGCCACCGTGGCGAGATCGGCGCGGCGCTCGGGCTTGCCCACGAGGCCGCGGAAAATATCCTTCGCGGCGATTTGCTTGGTGACGAGCTCCGGTCCCTGCGCCGCCGGGTCGACCAGCGTGTATCGCTCGGCGAGCGACGCGATCGTCATGTAGGCGGGGCCCATGGTGGACCACGACTCTTCACGTGCCAGGTCGCCGGCGAGGAACTCGCGGTGAGCGGCGTCGGCGGCGGGGATCAGCTCGGCGAGCTCGTCAACCGAATAGAGCTTCACCCCGCGAAGGTCGCCGACGATCGGGGTCGTCGGCCAGGTCTTCTTTTCAAGCTGCGGCTCAGCCTCGGTGGGCGGCGTCGCCGGCGTCTGCGGCAGGACGTTGCCGAGCGAGTTATCTTCATCCGTGTCGGCGATTGGCTGCTCGGCTGTGGCAGGAGCAACGGCCGGATCGAACTTCAGAGATGGATCTTGCACGACCGCGAGGCTGGATGCTTGTTCGTCGCTCTCGGCAGGCGAGGTTGGCGGATCGGCGCCGCGCAGTGCGGAATCATCGTCGGCAACTTGTGCGGCAGAGGCGGGCAGAATGGACGCCGGCAGGTATTTAGCAACGCCGAGGACGTCCTGCTGGCCACCGGTAAGCCAGAGGACGATGTACGCTGCGAGGAGCGTGCCGCCGGCGCCGCCAACAACAATGCCGACCATGGTGCGGACGCCGGAGCGACGCCGTTTGCGCCGTGGCGTGGTGCGGAGGTGCGCCGGCAACTCGGCTACGCTCGGCTCATCGTTCAAGCGAGGGACGACTGCATCTTCGGCTTCCTCGAATTCAGCGACGTCCGATTCGCCGACTTGCGTTTCAGGAATAATCTCCTGGGGCTGAGCGACTGTCGCCTCAGCAGGAGGACGCGCTTGGTCTTCAAGTTCCGCTTGAAACTCATTCGTTAGCGGCGAATCCGCTTCGAGGGTTTGGCGTTCTGCGTAGGCGGCGGTCGACGCTGTGGGCGAAGCCAGAGGGGGCGTCGGGGGCGGCGATTTGATCAGGTCGGACAGCAACTGATCGAGGCGGCTCGAGCCGAGTTGGGGTTCCTCTGGCTGCGATCGAGCTGGCGGCGAGCTGGCGAGTTCCGGGTCGGCGTCCTGATAGGCGTCGTCGAATGACTGTGCGGACTCACTAGCTGCGGCTTCGTCGCGTTCGTTCGGCGGCGTCGTCGAGCGAATCAACTGGGAAAGACGCTCTTGCGGCGACGGCTCGTCAGAGAATTCCGCTGCAGTTGCATTAATGTCGTGATCGAGGACGCGGGCCTGCGGCAACTCGCGCGGCACGACGGTGGCCAGCGAGAACTCGACCTCGCAAATGGGGCATTGCACTTGAGCAATGGGATTGATGTCAGCCGGCAGGCCGAGGTGCGAAGTGCAGCGGGGGCAGATCGTGATTCGTGGCATGAGCGTGCGCCTCTAGTCGTTCCGTGCGCGGTGAGCGGCCGGCCCCTCTGTGTTCAGTTTAGCAGTAAGCGCGGCGGTTGTCGGGAGTGGATCTGATGCCGTCGCCTTGCGAGCAGACCCCTCGGCGGACCTCGGGGTGACGGGGTTCGGGCTTGACAGCGGCCTAATCGTTACAGGCCGTAAAGTTCGCCATACTTGCGGCGGATCTGCTCCATCCACGGCCCGTGCGATAGCGGGTTGCCGGTGACGTTTGCCGCCAGTTCAGTAGCCGTGTATCGCTGGCCGTGGCGGTGAATGTTCGTGCGGAGCCACTCAAGCAGCGGCGCGAATTCGCCGCGGCGGAAGGCGGCGTTCAAGTCGCCGAGGTCTTTGCTCGCCTTGGCGAAGAACTGACCTGCGTACAGATTGCCGAGCGAATAGGTGGGGAAGTAGCCGAACAGGCCCGCGCTCCAGTGGACGTCTTGCAGGCAGCCGTCGGCGTCGTTGGGCGGCGTGATGCCGAGATACTTCTGGTATTTCTCGTTCCATGCCGCCGGCAGGTCGGCGGCTTGCAGGTCGTCTTCGATCATCGCCCGTTCGAGCTCGAAGCGGATGAGGATGTGCAGGTTGTACGTCACCTCATCGGCGTCGACGCGGATAAGCGACGGCCGCACTTCGTTGACGGCCGCATAGAAGGCGTCCAGCGATACGCCTTGGAGCGACGTGAATGCGGTTTGAGCTTGCGGCAGGAAGAGTTCCCAGAACGCGCGGCTGCGGCCGACCTGGTTCTCCCACATACGGCTCTGCGACTCGTGAATGCCGAGCGACACGGCTTCGCCTGTGGGGAGGCCGAAATGCTCGGGCGGGAGGCCTTGCTCGTACAGGCCATGGCCCGCTTCGTGGAGGATGCTGAAGAACGCGTCGCCGAAGTCATGCGTGTTGTAGCGCGTGGTGATGCGGATGTCGCGCGGGCCGGCGCCGCCGCAGAACGGATGGTCGGTCACGTCGAGCCGGCCGGCGCTGAAGTCGAAGCCGATGGCTGCGGCGGCTTCCTTGCCGAAAGCTTCTTGAGCCTCGACGGGAAACTCGCGCTTGAGGATCGAGGCGTCCGGCTGCTGTGAGCTGCTGACGATTTGTGCCACCAGCGGCGTGAGCTCGTCGCGCAATCTGGCGAGCGTGGCGCTTACTTCCGCCGTCTTCGCATGCGGCTCGTAATCGTCGAGCAGCGCGTCGTACGGCGTCGCCTCATAGCCGAGGGCGGCCGCCTCTTCGCGTTTGAGCTTGAGCGTTTTCTCGAGGATGGGCTTGAAGGTCGCGAAGCTGTCGGCCTTGCGGGCCTCGACCCAGGTCTGCTGGCCGAGCACCGCGGTGCGCGACAGTTCTTCGACGAGCGCTTGCGGCAATTTGGTTTTCTTGTCGTATTGGCGGCGAAGCTCGCGGATGACAGCGCCGGTTTCGCTGTGCGAATCGGCGGCAAGGGGACTATCGGAAAGCTGCGAAAGCCACTCCCCTACCCTGCGATCGGTCTGCCGCTTGTGGACTTCGCCGGCGAGATAGGAGATCTGCTCGGCCCGGTACTCGCCGGCGGCCGGCGGCATCTTGGTGCGTTCGTCCCATTCAAGGAGCCCGGCGATGCTGTTGAGCTTCGCCGTTTCACGGGCATGGGCCATGAGGGATTCGTAGGCGTTGGTCATCGTAGTAATGAATTCGATATCGCGGGCGAAGTGGTGGCAAGCGTGACGTTTTGGCAGTCAATTTTGTCGCGAAACGCGATTTTTGGCGACAAAACTCCGCTTCCGCCAAAGGTCTCAATGGATAGAAAAACTCCCGCGTTGGTAATGTGAACAGATGAACAGAGCGAGCTTAGCAAAGCGGGTGGCCAAAAACTACAAAAATCTGGCAGAAAATCATTCAGCTATAATGGGGTGTTTCACCGTTCCTATTCATGCGCCATGACACGGGCGAAGTTGCAATGCTGGACATCTTGGTGATCGCACCGCATCCGGATGATGCCGAGTTGGGGATGGCTGGAGCCATCATGCGGTTTATTGCCGAGGGGCGGCGGGTGGGGGTGCTCGACCTGACCAGCGGCGAACCGACGCCGCATGGGTCGCTGGAAATTCGTGCGCGAGAAACGGCGGCGGCGACGAAGATCATGGGGCTCCAGTGGCGGGAGAACCTGGGGCTGCCCAATCGCAGCCTGGAGCCAACGCTCGAAGCGCGGGCCCAACTAGCCGGGGTGATTCGCCAGCAAAAGCCGCGATGGTTGTTTGCGCCGTACTGGATCGACGCGCATCCGGATCATGTGGCGGCGACGGAGCTGGTCGAGGCGGCGCGGTTCTGGGCGAAGCTGACCAAGACCGACCTGCCGGGCGAGCCGCACCATCCGCAGCGGATCTTCAATTACTACTGCATCCATTTGCGGCAGGCGATTCAACCGGCGTTTGTGCTGGATGTCAGCGAGTTCTGGGAGCGAAAGATTGCGGCGATCCGGGCGTATGAGAGCCAGTTCATCACGGGGCGATCGACGGAGCCGCCGACGCTGATCGAGGGGTTTGAGGTCGAGGCGGCGTATTGGGGGAAGACGATCGGCGTGCGGTATGGGGAGCCGTTTGCCTGCCGCGAGCCGCTGGGGGTGCGGTCGATGGAGGGGTTTGTTTAAGGATCTCGCAGAGGCGCAGAGGACGCA
>DASVCM010000372.1:0-2233 GCA_036381635.1 Lacipirellula sp. | reverse complement strand
ATGCAGTTGGAACTGTGCGTCGAAGATCGGGATGTTCTTGCCGAGCTTGAGAAGTATGCCGAAGGGGCAGAACGCGAAGAGTTTGCCCTGGAGGCGCTTAAGATCGGCGTGCTCGCCTTGCGTCGTGCGTCGACCGCATTTGACGGGGAGTTTATCCAGCGTGAAACCGATCGCATGATCGATTCGCTGCAGGAGCGGCTGAACAGTCACGCCGAACTGGCTAAGACGCGGCTGGAATCCGCGTTGAAGAGTTACTTCGATCCCGAGAGCGGCCATTTTACGCAGCGCGTCGGCGAATTGACTACCGATAATGGCGGCCTGGCCCGACTGATGAAGGAATTCTGCGACGGCGACAGTTCGAAGCTTGCGCAGACGATGGTCGCTTACGTCGGCGAGAACGCCCCGCTGATGAAGTACCTGAGCCCCAGCCAGTCCGACGGTTTAATCGCCGTGCTGAAGAAGGACGTCGAAACGCAACTGCAAACGCAGCAACTCCGCATCCTTAGCGAATTTTCGCTGGACAATCCCAGCGGCGCCTTGAATCAGATGATTGAGCGATTGACGGCGAAGCACGGAACGCTGTCCAAGGACCTTCAGGAGAAAATCGACGAGGTTATCAAGGAGTTCTCTCTCGACAAACCTGACTCGTCGCTCAATCGGCTTGTGCATAAAGTCAACCAGGCTCAGCAAACAATTACCAGCGAATTCTCGCTCGACAACGAACAATCAGCGTTACGACGCCTAAAGAACGAGCTGACGACCATTCTTTCGGCGCATGTCGAAACGAATAATCGGTTCCAAGAAGAGGTGAAGGTGGCGCTTGGCAAGCTCGTCACGCGGCGGGAGGAGGAGGCCCGCTCGACGCGGCATGGGGCCACGTTCCAGAATGCCGTGTACGAGTTCATCGATCAGTATGCGCAGCGTCGTGGCGACGTCGCGGAAGATACGTCGACCAAAGTCGGCCTCAGCAAGAACTGCAAAATTGGCGATGCGGTGATTTGCCTCGGCCCCGACTGTGCGGCCGCGGGCGCCAAGATCGTCGTCGAAGCCAAGGAGGAGATGCGGTTCTCGCTGCGGATGGCTCAAGAGGAGATTGAACAGGCTCGCAAGAACCGCGCGGCGCAGCAAGGATTGTTTGTCTTTTCACAAAGTACGGCTCCGTCCCTGGAGCCGCTGGCCCGCTATGGCTGCGACGTGTTCGTCGTATGGGACGCCGAGGACCCGCAGACGGACGCGTTTTTGCGCGCTGGTCTCGAAATCAGTCGCGCCCTGTGCCTGCGATCGCATGAAGCGGCCGAGCGGCAGCAGATCAACTTCGAGCCGATCGACCGCGCGATTCTTGATATTGAAAAACGCGTGCAGAATTTGGACCAGGTGCGCAAATCGGCCGAGACGATCAAGTCGTCCAGCGAAACGATCCTCGATCGCGTCCGCAAAGATCGCGATGCCTTGGAGAAGCAAGTCACGGTGCTTCGCGACGCGATGCACTGCGTGAAGCATGTTCTCGGCGCTGAGGCGCCGGGCCAGGATGGCCCGGCTATATAGCCGTCCAGCTCAGGGCGTCGTTGGCGGCCTCGACCATCGCGGCGTCGACCATCTCCTGGCCTTCGCCGGCGGCGCCGAGCAGGGCGTGGTCGGCCAGGCGGTTGACGCGGCGGGGGATGCCGTCGCTCAGGGCGTAGAGGGCGGCGAGCGCTTCGTCGTCGAAGATCGGCCGATCGGCGCCCGCTTCGATCAGCGCGTGCTGCACGTAGCCCACGGCGTCGGTTTCGCCCCAGGGCTCCAGGTCGATCCGCAAATCGGCGGCCTCCAGCAACTCGTCGCCGAGGCGGCCGACGCTGCGCAGCCCGGCGGTCATTACGAGCGTGATCCACGACGCGCCGCTACCGAGGCTGAGGAGTCGCAGCAGTTGGGTCCGCACGTCCGGCCCCGTCTGATCGGCGTCGCCGAGCAGCACCAGCGCACCGGCCGAGCCAGTCGCCGTCGCGGCGGCGAAGTCGCTTAACCGGCGGAACAGCCGCACGAGGTCGTCTTCGGGACGCGGCGCCAGCGACAGTCCGGCGGCGATCTGCCACGCCAGCTCGCGCGGCGCGAGGCCAGCCGCGGCGATGCTGACCGCTTCACGGCCGTCGCGCCGCCGCTGCTCGGCGAAGTGCCGCAGCAGAAGCGATTTGCCGACGCCGCGCTCGCCGACCAGCACCGCGTGTCGGCGGTGATCGGCGACGTACCGCAG
>DASVCM010000371.1:0-2623 GCA_036381635.1 Lacipirellula sp. | reverse complement strand
CTCAGCCACGGCAAATCATGAACGTTGGGCAGCCCATATCTGAAGATCAGCCCTAGATTCTCTGGTGGGCCGCATACGTCTAGCGCGTAGAACAGGCAGCCCCATTTGGTGGCAAATACAATATCCGCCTCGTCACTTGTTGGTGCAATTAGACGGTAGGGATAAGCGCGAGAGTTAGCGCCAAACTCTACGCAATCGCCGTCGCTGAAGAATTCCTCGATCTCTCTCACACTTCCCCCTCCGGTTCCGGAAAATCCCCTCCGTCGCCTGCAGGAGCAGATCACCATCAACTCCGCCGACATCGTCCGCGGCAAGGTCGTGGTGAAACCTGCGGTGATTGATGCGACTTGCTAATCTGGGAGCAGCGCAGCGATCTTCGGCCGCAGCTCCGGCAGCTTATTCTCAACGACATCCCACACAATTTCATAGTCAACTGCGAAGTATCCGTGGATTAATCGATCGCGCATACCCGCAATTGCTTTCCATGGAATTTCGGAGTGATCCCGCCGAAAGTCAGCGGGGAGCTGCTTTGCCGCCTCACCGATGATTTCGATGCTGCGAGAGAAGGCACGCTGCAGCGTCCCGTCTGAGAGAAGGTCGGCCTTCTCGCGCCGCCCGCGTTGATCGAGCAGATAATCGATTTCATCCAGAATGTGCCGCAGCAGATCATTCACCGAGGGGGACATACTCAACCTCGGCCAGAATCCGCGGACCGATGTAAGGACTTAGCGATTCCTTTGTGATTAAATCGACGGGGCGTTGCAGTTGAGTTTCCAGGAGCTCCGCCAACTGAATGAACGTGTCGAAGGATTTTCGATGCGGCTCGAATTCTACGAGCAGATCGACGTCACTGTCGTCAGTAGATTGATTTGTTACGAAGGATCCAAATAGCCCGATCCTGCGCACTCCTGCGTCGCGAAGGGTGCTACTTTGCGCCTTCAACCGCTCGACGACGTCACTTTTCGTAGCCGCGGGCATGTCCATGTTAATAGTATACCTCGTGGCAAGGCATTGAGGATTCCTAAACCAACCCCCATCGCTTCCGCAGAAACCACTCTGTCGACAAGAGGCCCACAAATGCCAAAAACGTCGGCCAGCGGTCCCACAAGGTAATCGTCTCGACAACCTCCTCTTCAAACTCCGCCGCCCGCTCCTTGAGCTGCTCCAACAGCCGCGGCAGCTCCTCCGGCGCCAGCGCCTGGCCGCCGGCCTCGGCGGTCATCGCCGCAAGCGAACGAAGCAGCATCGGCTCCGCCGCCGGTTGGTCGAGCTCCACATCTTGATCGGACACGCTGAACCGCGCCGTCGCCGTGCCGACCGACTCGCCGCTGTGCCTCGCGGAAACCACGATCCGATAATCGCCCGGAGAGGTCGTCTCCGTGAAGCTGCCGACCGCCTCGTTGCCGCGCCGCGCGGCGCGAACGGTTTCGCTCGAACCGTCGGGCCGCTGCACTTCGATGTTGAAGTCGGCGTCCGGCAGGGCGTCGCCCTCGTTGTTCTCGGCGCCGAGCGTGAACTGGACCTCGCTCCCCTGCTGGTACCGCCGCTGGTCGAGCCGCACCCATACGCGCTCGCCGGCCGACTCGTCCTTCTTCGCCAGCCACAACACAAATTGTCGCCAGAACCGGCGATGTACTTCGCCGAATCCTTCCATCTGCCAGTGCCACGTCGAGTCGACCGCAAACGCCGCCGTCCGCCCGGCGCCCCACGACGAAAGCACCAACAGCGGCGATCGGCTCGGGTCGTTCCCTTCGGCCACCACCTCGGCGAGATCTTTGAGCCGCAATCGATCGAAACGGTTGGCGCCGTCGAGCGCCGGCAGCTTTTGCCAGACATCCGCGCTATTGGCGCCATCGGCGACGCGCAGGATCGGATGCACCCCGCCGGCTTGCACCACCGGTAGCATCTTCAGCGGTCCCGGTACGTGCAAATCCTCAGCCGGCGGCTCGCCAAACGTCTGCCGCTCGGCACGCCCCATCTCGATCGGCAACACATCCTCCAGCGGCGTATTCAAGAACCCGCCGGGCCCGAAGCTATGAAACCCGCCGAGCATCGCCAGCCCCGCGCCGTCCTCCACCGCCGAGGCCATCTCCCGCCACGTGCGGGCATTCAGCCCCATTGCATCGACGCCGCCCAGTAAGTACACGTCGTACTTCGCGTCGCGCAGCTCGTCGCGCAAATCCAGATCGGTCTGCGTGTAGTCGATCGCCTGGTACGTCACATGAAAATCCGGCTCTCCGCGCAGCGCCTGCCGCACAAACCAGGCCTCGCTCCCGGGCGAACCGCCGACCCGCGGCGCCCCGGCCAGGTACAGCACCTTGACGCCCCCTTTCAGCACCGTCACGAAGGTGCTCTGCACGTTGTTGGTCGTCACCAGCTCTCCCTCGGGCGATTCGATCCGCAGCGACACTTTATATTCGCCCGGCTCGGCGGGCGTATGCGTCAACTGCACGGGATACCGCTCTCGGTTCGGCGAGACGCGAATCGTGCGCGTGTCGACCGCCTCCATTTCGCCGTCGGCGTCCTCCCACAGAAGCTGCACCTTGAACTGCTGGTTGGCATAGCCGGCGGCCGTCACCACGCCTTCCACCGTCGTCGGCGTCTCGGCGAACACCGCGTCGCT
>DASVCM010000370.1:0-4410 GCA_036381635.1 Lacipirellula sp. | reverse complement strand
TTCTTCGTGCTGGCGACGCAGAATCCAATCGAACAGGAGGGAACCTACCCGCTGCCCGAAGCGCAGCTCGATCGGTTCATGTTCGAAGTGCTGGTGGATTATCCGGCGGAGGATGAGGAGTTGGCGATCGTCAAGCAGACGACCAGCGACTACGCGCCGCGCGTGACGCCGACGCTCGCGGCCGAGCAGATTCAAACGTACGCCCATCTCGTCCGCCGCGTGCCCGTGGCCGATTACCTGGTTCGATATGCGCTGCAACTGGCCCGCAGGACGCGCGTTGGCCGGCCGGAGGCGACCGAGCTGGTCGCGAAGTACGTCGCCTGGGGCGCGGGCCCGCGAGCGAGCCAGTACCTGGTGCTGGCCGCCAAGGCGCGCGCGGCGCTCGATGGCCGATTCTTCGTATCTGCCGACGACATCGCAGCGGTGGCCGCGCCGGTGCTGCGGCACCGGATCATTACCAACTTCAACGCTGAGGCCGACGGCGTGACGCCGGACGCAATTGTCCACAATTTGCTGGAAGTCACCCCGCTCGACCGCGCGGCCTCCGCATGATGTCACCGCGAAAAACTTGAACTGAATAGTTCGACAGGTAGACGCGTAAGAATCGGCCGCAATAAGGCACAAAAGTCGCAAAAAAGTCGACTCCAACCCATGCGAATTCTTCTTGCGCCTCTTGTGCCTTTTTGCGGTCATCTCTCAGCCTTTACATCTGCGTCCTCTGCGGACCCTCGGTGAGCACTGATGTCCACGGCAGCGCCGTCAAAACTCGATCCGCAATCGGTCGCTCGGCTGGAAGGACTGCAGTTGCGCGCCCGGTACATCGTCGACGGGTTCCTCACCGGCCAACATCGCAGTCCGTATCGCGGCCAGTCGGTGGAGTTTGCCGAGCACCGCGAGTACGCCGTCGGCGATGACCTCCGCTATGTCGATTGGAAAGTCTTTGGCAAAACGGATCGCGTCTATCTCAAGCAATTCGAAGCGGAGACCAGCCTTTCCTGCTACTTGGCGCTCGACGTGAGTGAGAGCATGCGCTATCAGGGGCCGGAAGCGGCGTTATCGAAACTCGAATACGCCGAGTGCCTCGCGGCCGCTCTGGCTCATTTGGTGCTGCGGCAGAGCGACAGCGCGGGGCTGGCGATGATCGATTCCGGCGTCCGCGACTTCCTGCCGGCAAGCGGGAATCCGGCTCATCTCGATCAGCTTATCCACGTCATGCAGCAAGCCGAGCCCAGCGGCAAATCAGACCTCGGCGCCGCGCTGGGCGCACTGGCCGATCGGCTGCGCCGGCGGAGCCTAGTTGTCGTGATTAGCGATCTGTTGGGCGGCGTCGAGGCGCTTTCCCTGGGCCTGCGGCGGCTGCGGCACGCGCGGCATGAATTGATCGTGCTGCACACGCTCGATGCGGCGGAACTCGAGTTTCCCTTCCAGCGGGCGACGTTGTTCCGCGGCTTGGAGTCGCTTCCCGACGTGATGGCCGAGCCGCATGGGGTGCGCAGCGCGTACCTTTCGGCGCTGCGAGCGTTTTTGGAGCAGGTGCACGCCGCGTGCCGCTCGGCGCAGGCGGATTACGAGCTTGCGCGAACCGACGCGCCGCTGGACGCTCCGTTGCGACGGCTGTTAACCGCGCGATTACGGCGACGTGGATGATGCTGACCCGCCTGACGACCGTCGCCGCGCTTGAATTCGCCAGCCCGTGGATGCTTGGCTGGCTGGCGGCGGCGGCGTTGCCGTGGCTGATCAATCTTTGGAGCCGGCGCCGGCATGTCGAAACGTCGTGGGCAGCCGTCGAGCTATTGCTGGCGGCTGTGCGTCAGCGCTCGCGGCGAGTGCGGTTGCGGGAGCTGCTGTTACTCGCGCTGCGAACGTCGATCTTGTTGCTGGTCGCGCTTGCGGCTGCTCGGCCGGTTTGGCGACAGTCGGCCGGCGCGAACGTCCAGGATGAGCGAACGCACCATGTGATCGTCCTCGACCGGTCGTTCTCCATGGCTACTCAGCGGGACGGCGTGTCGCGGTTCGCACGCGCTCAGGCCGCGGCCCGGCAGATCGTGAGCAACGCCCGGGCCGGCGACGCTTTCAGCATCATCGCCTGGGAAGAGGCGGCGGATAATCTCCTCGGGCGACCGACGTTCGATCCGGCATCTGTCCTGGCGGCGATTGATTCGCTGGAACCCGTCGGCACGGTCGCACGGCTAGATGCTGCCGCTCGGGCAGTGAACGCCGCGGTCTCGGACGCGAAGGAACGCTTTCCAGGACTCGAGCGGGCCCAAGTTGCGTTCGTCAGCGACTTGGGACTCAATACATGGTCTGCCGCGCTGCAGCAAAGCAACGATGACCCGAACGAGCGCGTACTGCCGACTGGCGCGCGAATCGAAAGCGTGGACGACGGCGTGCGAGACAATATCGCGATCACCGATCTGCGCACCGAGCCCCCCCTGCCGGTGCTGGATGAGCCGCTCACCGTCGTAGTTGAATTGCAATCCTATGGCGCCGGCGGCTCCGCGAGCGCAAGCGTCGAGTTGCTATTGAACGGCAGTCGCGTTGGCCAGCGGCCGGCGACCTTCTCGGAGAGCGGCGATGCTACGGTGCGGTTTGACGTGCGACTTGTCGAGCCGGGGGGTCATGTCTTTGAAGCGCGCCTCGATGAAGGCGTCGACGCGCTTGCCGCCGACAATCGCCGCTGGCTTTCCACGGAGGCGACGCCGGGTGCGCGAGTGCTTTGCGTTGCCGACGCCGCCGGCGACGCGGATGATATCGCACGGGCGCTGAATCCCAGGTTTAAGGAGGCCGCCGCAGGGAGCGCCATTGCGGCCGACGTCATCGCCACGGCCGGACTCGCCCGCACTGACGTGGCCGGCTATGACGCCGTTTTCCTCTCGAACGTTGCGGAGCTCTTGCCGCGTGAGCAACGCCTCTTGAAACGATACGTGTCGGAAGGCGGGGCGCTGGCGATCGTCCTGGGCGACCGGACCAAACCGGACGAGTTCAATTCCTGGATGCAGGCCGACCCTCGGCTTTCGCCTGTCGAAATTGCGAACGAGCCCGTCAGCGGCGAGGTGCGACTCGACCCCTTGGAATATCGCCACCCGATCGTGCAGCCGTTCGCCGGCCGCAGTCGCTCCGGCCTGCTGGGCGCGGGTGTATCGAAATACTATCCGCTGCGGATCGCGGGCCAGGACGGCGCCGCCGTGGCTTTGGCCTTCACGTCTGGCGATCCGGCGATCGTCGTCAATGAATTCGGCCGCGGCCGGGTCGCCGTCATGGCGACCGATCCATCGCTGTCGACTGCGAGCGAGCCCTGGTCGACGCTCGCCCTGAACCCGGCATTTGTGCCGCTTGTGCGCGAGCTGTTCGCGCATCTCACGGCCGACCGCCGAACCAGCCAGTTAAACTACCTGGCCGGCGAGAAGGTGGCGAAACTCTCTCCGGCGCAGTCCCGCCAGCAGGGCGTTTACGAGCTTGAAGGGGAATCGATCGCCGTGAATGTTGACCCTTCGGAAAGCGACCTCACGGCCATCAATGCGAGCGACTTGGAACGAAGCGCAGCCGCACCAGAAGCGGCCTCGGCGACCGGCGCAGTACAGTTCCGCGCGATTACGCCGTTGGCGAGTCAATTGCTGTTTGCCGCCGCGGCATTGATGGTAATTGAGCTCACGACCGCCTGGCTGTTGGGCAGGGGGTGGGCATGATTGCGCTTGCGAAGCTCGAGTCGCCGCCGTCATTGATGACGGAGATCCGGTGGAACTGGGATTGGTCCGCCGGGACGACGGTGCTGCTCGCGGCTGCCGTCGTGGCGTGGATAGTTACGGTCTATGCCAAGGAGCAAGCCTTCGTCGGCGCACGGATGCGTATGGTGCTGGCTGCGCTGCGGCTGGTCGCGGCGGCGGCGGTGATCGTCATGCTCGGCCAGCCGACGGTCGAGCGAAGCCGCGTCGTTCCGCCGCGAGTAGCGGTGCTCGTTGACGAATCGGCCAGCATGGATACTCAAGACGTGCCGGCCGCCGAACTTCCCCAAGCCAGCGGAGCGACAGGGGCGATCACGCGCCGCGAAGCCTGGGAGAGCCTGCTCACCGGCGGGGAATCGCCCGTCATGGCAGCGATTCGCGATCAGTTCCAAGTGGATGTGGTGCGCTTCGCCGGGGCGCCGGAACTTGCATCCGATGACGATGCGCTCAGGACCACCGCCAAGCTCGCGCCTGACCGCGATGCGACCCGCCTGGGCGACGCCATCGACTTCGCGCTTCGCGACATGCCGGGCCCCCGGCCGGCGGCGGTCATTGCGATGACCGACGGCGTCAATACCGGCGGCATGCCGCTGGACGTCGCCGCGGACCGGGCGCGCATCCTGGGCGTGCCGCTCCATACGGTGGCCATCGGCAGCGACGCCCCGCGGCCGGACGTGGCGATTGAAGA
>DASVCM010000369.1:0-4002 GCA_036381635.1 Lacipirellula sp. | reverse complement strand
TTCGCGCGGAAGCTGGACGATCGCGCGGTGATCGCCGTCGTGCCGCGGCACTTTTTCCGGCTGACGCATCAGGATCCGAGCGCATCCGCTTCGAGCACGCCGACCAGTTCGCCGCGCGCCGATTGGGGCGACACGACGCTGGTGCTGCCGGAGAATGCGCCCGAAGCATGGCACTGCGAATTCTCGGGCCGCACGCTGGAAGCGGCTGTAGGCGACGATACATTGACATTGAGGGCCGGGGATCTGTTCGAGATTCTGCCGGTCGCGCTGCTGACGGCGCCGAAAATATGAATCTGCATTTAGGCCCAACGGGCCGACAGTCAATAGCTAGGGGCGTGAGCCCCTGGATACGAATCGCGATATCAGACATAAGCCCCAACGGGGCGGCAGTGCCGTCGCCAAACGCTCTGCCGCCCCGTTGGGGCTTACGTTCGTAGTATGCGCCGTGTACCAGGGGCGTGCGCCCCTGGCTATTGACTGTCGCCGCGTTGCGGCTGAATGCGAGCAACATACGAATCGTAGAAAAGTAAGAGCCATCCTCTCGAAGGACAACCTATGCAAGCGATGCGCATCTGGCCGGGACGTTCGTATCCCCTCGGCGCGACCTGGAATGGCAAGGGGGTGAACTTCGCGCTCTATGCGGAGAACGCGTCGAAGGTTGAGCTGTGTCTGTTTGACTCGCCGGACGACAAGCAAGAGTCGCAGCGGATCGTGCTGCCGGAGTACACCGACATGGTGTGGCACGCCTACTTGCCGGACATTCGCCCGGGGCAGGTTTACGGCTACCGCGTGCACGGGCCGTACGAGCCGAAGAAGGGTCACCGGTTTAACCCGAACAAGGTGCTCCTTGATCCCTATGCGAAGGCGCTGGCGCGGCGGCCCAATCCGGTCGATTCGCTATGGGGCTATGAAGTCGGCCATAAGGACGCGGATCTGTCGTTCAGCAAGCTGGATAGCGCCGCCGACGCGCCGCTGGGCTGCGTGGTGGATGAGGCCTTCTCGTGGGGCGATGATCGCCCGCCCAATACGCCCTCCCACAAGACGTTCATCTACGAGATGCACGTCAAAGGCTTCACCAAGCTGAACGAGGAGATCCCCGAAGAGCTGCGGGGCACCTATGCGGGCGTGGGCTCCGAGGCGTCGATTCGCTATCTGCGGGAGCTGGGCATCACGGCGGTCGAGTTCCTGCCGATCCATGCGAAGGGGGACGACCGGTATCTGCACGAGAAGGGCCTGAGCAACTACTGGGGCTATAACACGCTATCGTTCTTCGCCCCCGAGCCGAGCTACGGCGCCAGCGACCGGCCGTCGGACCTCTTGGTGGAGTTCAAGTCGATGGTCGCTAACCTCCACGCGGCCAATATCGAGGTGATTCTCGACGTGGTCTACAACCACACGGCCGAGGGGAACCAGATGGGGCCGACGTACTCGTTCCGAGGGATCGACAACGCGGCGTACTACCGGTTGTCTCCCGAGGACCCGCGGTACTACATGGACTTTACCGGCTGCGGCAACACGTTCAGCATGCAGAACCCGCGGGTGCTGCAACTGATCATGGACAGCCTGCGGTACTGGGTCGAGCACATGCACGTCGACGGGTTCCGCTTCGATCTGGCCAGCACGCTCGCGCGCGAGCTGCACGAGGTGAACAAGCTGGGGGCGTTCTTCGACATCATTCACCAGGACCCGATTCTCAGCCAGGTGAAGCTGATCGCTGAGCCGTGGGATCTGGGCGCCGGGGGATATCAGGTCGGCAACTTTCCCGTGTTGTGGTCGGAGTGGAACGGCAAGTATCGCGACACGGTCCGCCGATTCTGGAAGGGAGACGGCGGGCTGGCGAGCGAGTTCGCCACGCGGATTTCCGGCTCCAGCGACCTATACGAGTGGAGCGGCCGGCGGCCGCACGCGAGCGTCAACTTCATCACAGTGCACGACGGCTTCACGCTGAACGACCTGGTTTCCTACGACCACAAGCACAACGAGGCCAACAAGGAAGACAACAAGGACGGCACGAACGACAACGACAGTTGGAACTGCGGCGCCGAGGGTCCGACCAAGGACCCGAAGATCATCGCCCTGCGCGAGCGGAAGAAGCGCTCGATGCTCGCCACGCTGCTGTTGTCGCAGGGGATGCCGCTGCTGTTGGCCGGCGACGAGCGCGGGCACACCCAAGGCGGCAACAACAACGTGTACTGCCAGGACAACGAGCTGAGTTGGCTCTCGTGGAAGTGGAGCGAGCGGGATCAGAAGCTGCTTGACTTCACCCGGCAGGTGATTCAACTGTGGAACGACCAGCCGACGTTCCACCGGCGGCGGTTTTTTCATGGTAAGACGATTCGCGGCAACGTCGAGCCGGAGCTCGTCTGGCTCGATCCCTCCGGCAAGGGGATGACCGAACAGCAGTGGAACACGCCGCACGTCCGCAGCTTGGGCGTGCAATACCGCGGCGGGCGGATCGATCATGACGAATACGGCGAGCCGATCATCGGAGATCACATTCTCATCCTGTTCAACGCCGACCACACGGTGGAGGTGCCCTTCGAGCTGCCTGACTTGCCGGAAGGAACCGAGTGGGAACGGCTGTTCGACACGTACGAGGAGCCGCGACCGGACGACGAGCCGCGGACCGCGACCGACAAGGGCATCTCCGGACCGAAGGTCGGCAAGGCGACGACGTACAAGCTGCGGCCCGTGTCGATGGCGGTGTTCACGGCGCCGGTCGAGGAGCGGAAGGAAGAGACGCGGCCGCTGGCGGGGTGAAGTCCTCGATGCTGGATGCTCGATGCTGGGTGGGCGTTGACGTTCGTTTATGCTCACTCGCGCTCCCCTGCGGCGGACCTCCGTGAGCGCGGCTAACACGATTCGGGCGGTGGGCGTCGTGTTAGCCGCGACGCGGTAGCGGAGCGCGGAGAACGCGCGGGCGATCCATCCTACTTATGCTAAACTTAGGGCATGACAGAACGTCAGTTCTTTGATTGGCAGACGGCAGGCGGCGGGGGGGATGTTGTTCGCCTGGTTGAGGTCCTTGAGCGGCTCAACATACCCTGGTGCATGATCGGGGGCCTGGCCGTCAACCATTGGGCCGCCGAGCCGTTGGCTACGGCTGACGTCGACGTGGTGATCGCTGCTGAGCGCATCGAAGAGGCCGTCGCGGCGCTCGAAGCCGCCGGCTTCAAGGCCAAGCGGTTCGAATGGTCGATCAATCTCACCGGCTCGTCGAAAGTCTCGGTCCAGATCAGTACGGAGGACTTCTACCGAGACTTTCCCTCGCAATCCGTTTCGGTCGATGTGCATGGCATACCGATGCGCGTGGCGTCGCTCGAAGATACCTTAGCCGGGAAATTGGCGGCCTGGGACGATCACGCACGCCGGCCAAGCAAACGCCAGAAGGATTTGCTGGACGTGATGCGGCTGGTTGAGGCCCATCCGGAATTGAAAGATCGATTGCCGGATGAATTGCGGCAGCGAATCGAGCGAGAAAGTTAGTTTTCGAGCATTCGATCGCGCTCCGCTGCGGCGGACCTTCGTGAGCGCGGCTAACACTATGGTACGCGGCGGGGTGGTGTTAGCCGCGACGCGCTGGCGGAGCGCTTAGAACGAGCGCGGCCAGCGCTGCGAAAAGCGCCGCGCCCCCCGGCTCCGGAACGGCCGTAACCGTCGCCGCGGCGGCGAACTGTTGCGACCAGATCGTGCGATCGGCAGCGCTGACCACGTGGTCGTGGTTCGCGTCGCCCAGGGCGCGCACGCCCGTGGCGCCGAGGTTTCGCTGCCAGCGGAGCAAATCCGAGCCGTCGACGGCGCCGTCGCGATTGAAGTCGGCCGAGTGAGGGACCAGTTCCAGTACGGCCAGCAGCGGATAGTGGTCCGAGGCGTCGGCGGTCGTCGAGTTCACGATGAATCGGCCCTGCTCCTCGACCGACCACTGGTCGACGCCGCGGTAGGTGACGTAGTCGATCTGCCGCGGCCGGCCGGGGTTGGCGGCGGTCGGGTCGACCCACTCGT
>DASVCM010000368.1:0-7555 GCA_036381635.1 Lacipirellula sp. | reverse complement strand
CCCGATCGGGGCGCCGGCTGAGGTATATGTGCAATGTGCGGCGCAAATCGAGCAGGCGTTGCGGGAGCGGGTGGAGCTTTTAGAGTTAAAGTAGATGAATGTCATCCTGAGGGCAGCGAAGGATCTAGCGTGACGCCAGATTCTTCGCTTCGCTCAGAATGACCTGCGAGCGAGGCACTTGGACATCATCGAGGAATTTCTCGCGTGCTCGATCTGATCTCCGCACTTTGGCTTGGCTTCATGGGGGCCTGCATCGGCAGTTTCCTGAATGTCGTCGCCTATCGCATGCCGCGGGGGATGTCGGTCGTCTGGAAGCCGTCGCACTGCCCTAATTGCGGCCACGATATCCGAGCGCGGGACAATCTTCCGGTGCTCGGCTGGCTCCTGCTCCGCGGCCGCTGCCGCGATTGCCGCGCGGCCATCTCGCCGCGCTATGCGATCGTCGAGGCCATCATGGGCGCGGCGTTCTTCCTGCTCGCGTATGTCGAGCTGTTCAGCGGAGCGGCCAACGTGCCGGGCGGACCGTTTGCCGAGTCTACCGGCGCGTGGAATTTGCTCTGGAACCCCAATTGGCAGGTGCTGCGAATCTACATTTATCACACGCTGCTGCTGAGCGTGCTGATGGCGATGGCGCTGATCGATCAGGACCGCCAGCGGGTTCCCTTGAAGATTCCGCTGTTCGCCCTTGCGGTCGCCGCGTATTCGTCATGGGCGTGGCGACACCTGTACTTCGAACGGACGCGCACCATCCGCGTGCCGCAAGTGAAGGCACAAGTCGACGCCGTGCTTGGCGCCGTTTGGGGAGCGAGCCCTTGGATCATAGGAGTCGCCTACTTCCGCAAGAAAAACGTCGCCAAGTTCACGCTGGAATCAATGGCGATCGCTGGCGCCACGGTTGGCGCCTTCGTCGGCTTGCGTCCCATGGTCCGCGTCACCGCCCTGTGGCTCACCGCCTGGCTAATTGCCCTGGCGCTTTGCAGATTCAAACGCCGGCGCCTGACGCCGTTGGCCTCGCTGTGGTTCGCGACGCTCGTTCACATCTGCTTCTGGAAGCCGCTGGCAACTATGTTCTCCTGGTAGCCGCGAGCAAAACAGCTCGCCGGAGCGCCACGGAAGGGGTCGCCTTACTCGCTTACTTCCGCAACATCCGAGCCGCATCTCGAGCGAAGTACGTCAGCACCCCGTCCGCGCCGGCCCGCTTGAACGCCGTCAGGCTTTCGAGCATCGCCTTCTCGCGATCGAGCCAGCCCTTCTGAGCCGCCGCGGCGATCATCGCGTACTCGCCGCTCACCTGGTAGGCGAACGTCGGCGCCCCGAACGTTTCCTTCACGCGGCGCACGATGTCGAGGTACGGCATGCCCGGTTTGACCATCACGCTGTCGGCGCCTTCGGCCAGGTCGAGGGCCACCTCGCGCAGCGCCTCGTCGCCGTTGCCCGGGTCCATCTGGTACGTGCGCTTATCGCCGCTGCCGAGGTTCGCTGCGGAACCGACGGCGTCGCGGAACGGCCCGTAGAACGCCGAGGCGTACTTGGCCGCGTAGGCCATGATCTGCACATCGAGAAGGTGCGCCTCGTCGAGCGCTCGCCGCACAGCGCCGACGCGGCCGTCCATCATGTCGCTGGGGGCGATGATGTCGCACCCCGCTTGAGCTTGCACAACCGCTTGTCGGCAAAGCATGTCGACCGTCTCATCATTCACGACGTCGCCGTTCCGCACGAGCCCGTCCTGGCCGTGGCTCGAATACGGATCAAGCGCCACGTCGCAAATCACGCCGATCTTGTCGCGGTAAGCTTCCTTGACCGCCCGCACGGCGCGGCACACAAGGTTCTCGGGGTTGACCGCCTCTTCGCACTCGGGCGTTTTGAGCGTTGGATCGGTCGCCGGAAACAGGGCGACCGCGGGAATGCCAAGCGTCACGGCCTCACCCGCGGCCTCGACGATCAGATCGATCGACAATCGCTCAACGCCGGGCATCGCCGCGACCGCCTCGCGCTCGCCGCTGCCCTCGCGGATGAACAGCGGCCAGATGAGGTCGTCTACGGTCAGCGTGCTCTCGCGAACCAGCCGCCGCGACCAATCATGCCGCCGCAGTCGCCGCATGCGGGTCTGTGGAAACGAACCCAGCGGTCCCATTGATGACTCAGCCATACAATTCCTGTCTGCCGTCAGATTATTGATCCGTGGGACTCGTCCCCGCGGTCATTGAGCCATTCATTATCAAACCGCGCTGAACTAAAATCTACCTCACTCCAGGCGGCGAACCTGTTTGCCCTTGTCACTTCGAGGTCTTCCGAAAAGTCCGGCCTGACCCCTCGGAAGACCTCGGGGTGACATGATTCAAAGAGCTACCATGGCCAAAGAACCACAAATCAACCTCGGCTCGTTCCACTTCCGCCCGGCCTCGATCGGCATCGACGGGCGGCCGCCGCTGGAGCAGTGGAAGGGCCCGCTGCAGTTCGCCCTGTGGTGCCAACGGGCGAGCCCCTGGTGGATCGGCGACCTGATCAACTCGGGCGAAGACGTCTTCGGCGAGGAGTTCGCCGCCATCCTCGGCGGCACGCTGTCGACCGAGATGGTCAGCCGCTACGCTTCGGTGGCCCGCCGGGTGCCGCCGCGGAACCGACGGCCGAAGCTCTCCTGGAGCGCCCATGCCGCGGTCGCGCGCCTGGAAGGCCATCTGCAGAGGCGCATGCTGGCCCTGGCCGAGAAGGAAGGCTGGAACAGCGACGACTTGCAGAAGAAAGTCCGGGAGCTCGTCGCCGAAATGAAAAACAAAGCGTAACTGCAATTGCAGCCCCGGGCTCCGCCCGTGGGTCGCGCACCATGCGGGACAACGTCTACTCTAATGGTAAACGACCCCCGGCCAGAGGCCGGGGCTGCAGTACATACAGACTTCACGGTCCATGCCCTACCCTCCCGCCGAGCTTGCAACCATCGCCCTGGTGATGACCTTCGGCAGCGTCGTGCAGGGCGCCGTCGGGTTTGCCTCAGGGCTGCTGGGCGTGCCGCTATTGGTGCTGTACGGCTTTTCGCTGTTGGAAGCGACGGTCATTAATTTCATCTCCTCCAGCGTGCAGAACCTCACGGGCGCGGTGCAGCTTGGCTCGCACCTGAAGCCGAGCGACGTCGTGGCGCCCACGCTGCTCCGCTGCCTAGGCCTACCGCTGGGCACGCTCGCGCTCTACGGCACGCGCAGCCTCGAGCCTGGCGTCGTGCAGCAAATTATCGGCGTCATCCTGCTGGGAAGCATTGCGCTCTTAGCTGGCCTCCGCATCCGGCCGCGCGACGAGCTGCCGCTGGCGTGGACGGGCGTCGCCTTTCTTGTTTCCGGCTTCCTGACGGGCTTCGCCTCGATCGGCGGGGCGCCGATGGTGATGTACGTCAATTCGCTGACCTGGTCGGCGGCCAAGAGCCGCGCGTTTCTGTTCCTCTGCTCGGCGCTATTGATACCGCTGATGGGAATCATGCTGATCGCCAAGTTCGGCGAGCAGGCCTCGACGCCCGCGATGGCGGCCTTGATGACGCTGCCGCCGGTGGCCATCGGGCTGTGGTTCGGGCTGAAGCTGGGCCACCGGCTGGACAAACGCCGATTTCGGCGGCTGACGTATGCGCTGCTCGCGATGATCGCGCTCGTGGCGATTCTCAGCCCGCTGTTGGTAACGAGTAGTTGAGTGCGCTACCTCGACTGGCGGGGCGCGTTATCCGTGGCGCCCCGGCGGGCTGTTAGCCCGCGGCTAAGGTGTCAGTAGCCGCGAGCTAACAGCTCGCCGGTGTAGCGGAGCGAACTCTCCAACTCATTACGGGGCCGCAGGCGCTGCGAGCTTCAGCCCGATGATGCCCGCTGCAATGAGGCCGACGCACACAAAACGCCCTGCGGTCGCCGGCTCCTTGAAGAGCGCGAGCCCGAGAAAGAACGTGCCGATCGCGCCGATGCCCGTCCACACGGCGTACGCCGTGCCCATCGGAATGGCGCGCTGGGCCAGAAACAGAAAGACCCCGCTCAGCGCCATGCTCGCGACCGAAAGCACCAGCGGCAGCGGCCTGATTCCCTGCGGGGTCCAGCCGAGCTTCATTCCCAGCGGCCAACCGATTTCAAACACGCCCGCGACAACTAAATAAATCCAAGCCATGAACGCTCCACAACTCAATCACGCCGCCGTCGGCGATTGGCGGCCGACCTTGATGAACGCCCAGGCGAACAGCACAGCCCACAGCAGGTCCAGGACGCCGAAGGCGAGCACGGTTCGTGCTAGCCGACCCTGCCCGAACAACACAACGGCCGCCACGCCGAACGATAACTTCTCCAGAATCCCCGGCAGCATGATAAGCCGGTAGCGGACCGGATCGCGGGAGATGATCAGGAAGGCGACCTGCCACGCCGTCGCCACGCCGATGAAGCCGTAGAAGTGCTCAGGATGATTCACCGGCGGCGGAAAATCGCGCCCCAGCCGCCCTTCCATGAAATACTGCGGCAACAACACCACCAGGCCATAGATGCCAGCGATCCAAAACACCCGTTGCGCGAATAGCATTGAGCACGCCCTTGGTGGAATGGCAAATTCCCGAATGACGAATGAAAATGCCCTGACGCTCTTTTCCATTCGTCATTCGTCATTCGTCATTTAAGTCCTGACTTCAACTTTCCCCTGCCGATCGCGCGTGTATCCGTGCAGCCGCTCGCCGGCGGCATTGATGAACTGCAGTTCCATCCGCTCGGGCGAGGCGTAAAGATGTGCAAAGCCGAAGCACTGGTTGTTGCAGAAGCCGCGCTCGCTCGGATGAACGTCATACAGCCGCGCGCCGCCGGCGCCGGAGACGACGAAGTCGGCCGAGTAGCCCTCGACGCGCAGGTGCTGCAGCGTGTGATCGTGCCCGGCGAGGCAGAGCGATACCGGGTGATCCTGCAAGATCGGCCCCCACTCGCGGATCAGCGTCTTGTTATCGCCGCGGTCGGCGGTGTCGCTGAACAGCGGGTAGTGGTTGACCACCCATAGCCACGGCGCCTTCGTCGGCTTCTTTAACTCCGCCTCGAGCCACCGCCGCTGGTCCACCTTCTCGCGCGGCGTGAGCGCCCCAGGCCAATAGCTGCCGTCGAGCGTGACGATCTTCACCAGCGGCTCCTCAGGGCTGGGCAGCTCGACCGAATACCACTTCGCCGGAAACTTCCACCGCGACTGCGGATTGTTCGCCGCGTAGTCGAGCTGCATCTGCAGCTTCCCCTGCTGGAAGTCGTACAGCGCCGTGCCATAGTCGTGGTTGCCCGCGCAGGCGTAGAACGGGCATGCCAGGTCCTGCTGCGAGTACATCTGCTCGAAGTCGGTCTCGAACCGGTTCGGCGTGATCTTGCGATAAAAGTTGTCGCCGATCGCCAGCACTCCCGTGAGCGGCGCACCGAGCGACCGCGCGAACGTCGCCATGCGATCGGCCACCGAACGTTGGCCCTCGTTGCCGCGCATGCCGTAATCGCCCAGCGCGAGCAGGTGGATGCCCTTCTCGCCGAAATCGGTGCGCGGCTCGCCTGCCTGGAGCGAGCCGAACTGGCTGGCCGCCCACGCCCCGGTGCTGAAAACTAGCGTCCGACGAAGAGCCTCGCGCCGCGTAATGGGGGCGCCCGTGTTGTGCTTTGACATAGTCACTTTTCCGATAGTCCCTGAAAGCGGCCGTAACTCTCGCAGCCGCTTGGCATCGATGTTAGCACAAACTCATCTCGGTGCGAGCCGAGTCTGCTCGACCAGGATTTGACAAATTGCCCGGCCAGAGCGGACGATGGATCTTAATCGCGTGAATCTCGAACCATTCATTACAGAGTCTTAACATGGCGCTGGCTTGCCGCATGGCGATCACGATCCTCGCGATTGTCGCGTCGGTGCGAGTTTCCGCCGCTCAAGAACCGGGGCACGGCCAGGCGCCGCCGCCATCTGCAGCCAGGCCGCCGCTCACGGACCCGACGTTTCTGCTATTACGCGACGGGGCGGTGCGCGATGCTCTTGCTCTTACGCCCGAGCAGAGTGAATCGCTCGACGCTCTATTCCGCAGGCACACCCGCCTGTTGCTGGCCATGCGCGACGTCGGCCCCACCGGGGCCGATGAAACGGCGAAACCCGCGCTCAGGGAAATCCGCGCCGCCCTCGCTGAGATCCTGCAGGCCGAACAACGAGTGCGCCTGCAAGGGCTCGTCCTGCAAGCTCAAGGCTATGATTCGCTACTCCGTAAAGACGTCGCCGCCCAACTGAAGCTCACGCCGGAGCAAGAGCAGCAGCTCGCTGAAATCTCGGCGGTCTTCCGCGAGCAAGCCCAAGCCCTGCAGCGCGGCGACAAGGCCAAGAGCTCAGCAGAAACACTTGAGGGGGATCTGGCCCGCCTGCAGGCCGACCGGCATAAGCGCATCGTGGCGCAACTCACGCCTGAGCAGCAGACGCGCTACGGCGAGCTGCTGGGCGAGCCATTCAACTTCGCTCAGGTTCAACCCAGCCCGGCCGACGCGCCCGAGTTTACCGCCATCGAAGAATGGTTCAATACCGAGCCGCTCACGATGCAAGCCCTCCGCGGCCGCGTGGTGGTGATCCATTTCTTCGCCTTCGGCTGCTCCAACTGCATCAACAACTATCCCTGGTACCGCGAGTGGCAAGAGGCGTTTCAGGGCAAAGACGTGACCATCATCGGCATCCACACGCCGGAGACTTCGACGGAGGAAAACAACGATTTGCTCCGCGCCTCGCTCGACGAGCACAAGCTGAAGTTCCCGGTGGCCGTCGACAAACAGAAAAAGATGTGGCAAGCCTGGTACAACCGTATGTGGCCCAGCGTGTACCTGGTGGATAAGCAAGGCCGGGTGCGCTACTGGTGGTACGGCGAGCTCGACTGGCAAGGCGCCGGCGGGCAGAAGCTCGCCCGGCAGCGGATTGAGCAAATGCTCGCAGAAGAATAGCGCGCAATCGCGCCCAAGGTGTGAGTGCATGTTGCCTTTCCGCCGCTAGGCCTCGCCCTCCCGTGCGGCCATGCCCGCGTCATGGCCGTTACAATCGGCGCCATCCTTTCCGGCTTTCCGCCCGCGGCTCGCCATTTCCGCCCGGTTTTGCTTGCGGTTATCGCCGCCCGCCCTAGATTTTCCCGGCTATTTATAACACGGCCCGTGGGTGGCGCTCCGCCGATGGAAAACGAAATCACGCTCAACATGTCGCTCGGTTACACCGCCTTTTTGCTGGGCGCGGTGACCACCTTCGTACTGCGTCGGATCATGGCCCTTCGCGCTGCGAAGGCTGCAAGCTCCGACGGCGCCACTTCGCCGCAAGACGGCGCAGCCATCGCGCGCGCCCAGACGGCCGCCAGCGAGCTGCGCGACGTGGCCCACAACATGGCCTGCGACGTGAACGCCCACCGCCTGCTGGTGGAGAATGTGAGCAGCCGGCTGGGGGCGTCGCTCACCGCCGATACTCCCGACGAGCAATTGATCCTCGACTCCACGGTCGAGTTGCTTGATGCGAACTTCGAGCTTCAGTGCCGGCTGACGGCGGCCGAGGAGAAGATCGACGTTCAGGCGAAGGAAATCAGCTT